>JANQKO010000586.1 GCA_028281075.1 Alphaproteobacteria bacterium
CGCCATCGTTACCGAAACCGTGTTCCAATGGCCGGGCATCGGCTTTCTGTTCCTGCAGGCCATCACGTTCGTCGACATTCCGGTGATGGCGGCCTATCTGGTGCTGGTCTCGCTGTTCTTCGTCGCCATCAACCTGGCGGTCGATCTGTTCTATTATGCGATCGATCCGCGTCTGCGCGTCGATACGCGCGGGCTGTTGGGGAACTAGGGGTTCGGATCATGGTCGCGATCGATCATAGCAGCGGCGTGGTGCACCGGGCGCGGGACCTGGCGCATCGCTTTTTCGACAGCGACATCTACTACAGCTTCCGTGCCTCGAAGGTGACGATGGTGGCCGCCGGCGTGACGGCGGTTATGTTCCTGGGCGCGCTGTTCGCGCCGTTGCTGTCGCCGCAGAACCCGTTCGATCCGGCGGCGCTCGACCTGCTCGACGCTTTCACGCCGCCGGTCTGGGTCGAGGGCGGCGGCTGGAAGTACATGCTGGGCACCGACGATCAGGGCCGCGATCTGTTCTCGGCGATCCTTTACGGCAGCCGGATCTCGCTCGGCGTCGGCTTCGCCGCGGTGCTGTTCGCGATGCTGCTGGGCATCAGCGCCGGCCTGCTGGCCGGCTATGTCGGCGGCAAGGTCGACGCGACGATCATGCGCATCGCCGACGTGCAGATCAGCTTCCCGTCGATCCTGATCGTGCTGCTGATCGACGGCGTGCTGCGCGGCGTGCTGCCGGCCGGCCGGCATGACGACCTGGCGCTGATCGTCGTGGTCCTGGCGATCGGCTTTTCGAGCTGGCCGCAATTCGCGCGCACGGTACGCGGCTCGACGCTGGTCGAGAAGAACAAGGAATACGTTCAGGCCGCCCGCGTGATCGGCCGGCAGCCGCTGGTGATCATGCTGCGCCACGTGCTGCCGAACGTGATGGGGCCGGTGCTGGTGATCGCCACCATCAGCCTGGCGGTGGCGATCCTGAGCGAGGCGACGCTGTCGTTCCTGGGCGTCGGCGTGCCGCCGACCGAGCCGTCGCTGGGCACGCTGATCCGCATCGGCCAGGACTTCCTGTTTTCGGGCGAGTGGTGGATCGTGATCTTTCCGGGCGCGACGCTGGCGATCCTGGTGCTGGCGGTGAACCTGCTGGGCGACTGGCTGCGCGACGCCCTCAATCCGAAGCTGAGGTAAGACGCGCCATGATCGTCGTTCCCGCAAATCAACCGCTGCTGGAGGTGAAGAACCTCCGCATCGAGTTCCCGACCCGGCGCGGCACGCTGGTCGCCGTCAACGACGTCTCGCTGCATATCGATCCGGGCGAGGTGCTGGGCGTGGTCGGCGAGTCGGGCGCCGGCAAGTCGCTGACGGGCGCCGCCATCATCGGCCTGCTGGAGCCGCCCGGCCGGATCGCCGAGGGCCAGATCATGCTGGAAGGCCGGCGCATCGACGACCTGCCCTACGAGGAGATGCGGCGCATCCGCGGCCGGCGCATCGGCGCCATCTTCCAGGATCCGCTGACCAGCCTGAACCCGCTCTACACGGTCAGCCGGCAACTGGTCGAGACGATTATGACGCACCTGCCGCTGAGCGAGAAGGAGGCCCGGGCGCGGGCCATCGAGCTGCTGCAGGAGGTCGGCATCCCCAGCGCCGAGGAGCGCGTCGACCATTACCCGCACCAGTTCTCGGGCGGCATGCGGCAGCGCGTGGTGATCGCGCTGGCGCTCTGCGCCGAGCCGCGGCTGATCATCGCCGACGAGCCGACGACGGCGCTCGACGTCTCGATCCAGGCGCAGATCATCAGCCTGCTGAAACGCCTGTGCAAGGAGCACCAGACGGCGGTGATGCTGGTGACGCACGACATGGGCGTGATCGCGGAAGCGGCCGACCGGGTGGCGGTGATGTATTCCGGCCGCATCGCCGAGATCGGCCCGGTGCGCGAGGTGGTGCTGAACGCCAAGCATCCCTATACGCATGGCCTGATGGGCTCGATCCCGCATATCGGCCACGACGTCGACGAGCTGACGCAGATCCAGGGGGCGATGCCGCGGCTGACCGAGATTCCGGCCGGCTGCGCCTTCAACCCGCGCTGTCCGAAGGTGTTCGACCGCTGCTACCACGACCGGCCCGACCTGCAGCCGGTCGAGGCTTCCGAGGTGGCCTGCCATCTCTACGACGCCGAGGAACGGAGGGCCGCCGCCGGTGACTGATACCGCCGTCACGACCACCGACGCCCGGCCCGCCGACGCGCGGACGCTGGTCAAGGTCGACGATCTCGCCCGCTATTTCGACGTCTCGCCGCCGCTGCTGAACCGGCTGATCGAGCGTACCGGCCGCGCCGTGGTGCGGGCGGTCGACGGCGTCAGCTTCGAGATCGGCCGCGGCGAGACCTTCAGCCTGGTCGGCGAATCCGGCTGCGGCAAGTCGACGGTGGCGCGGCTGATCGTCGGGCTCTACCGGCCGACCGACGGCAGCATCGTCTTCGACGGCGTCGACATGGGCCAGCCCGGCGCGCGCAGCTTCCGCCAGGGCGTGCAGTCGCGCATGCAGATGATCTTCCAGGACCCCTATGCGTCGCTGAACCCGCGCTGGCGGGTGACCAACATCATCGCCGAGCCGATCCATGCCCGCCGGCTGCTGACCGACAAGGCGGAGGTCAACCGGCGGGTCGGCGAGCTGCTGACCCAGGTCGGGCTGTCGCCGAAGGACGGCGAGAAGTATCCGCACGAATTCTCCGGCGGTCAGCGGCAGCGGATCTCGATCGCCCGGGCGCTGGCCGGCGAGCCCGAGTTCCTGATCTGCGACGAGCCGACCTCGGCGCTCGACGTCTCGGTGCAGTCGCAGATCCTGAACCTGATGAAGGAACTGCAGCGCAGCTTCAACCTGACCTATCTGTTCATCAGCCACGACCTGGCCGTGGTCTATCACGTCTCGACCACGGTGGGGGTGATGTATCTCGGCCGGCTGGTCGAGTGGGCCGAGACCAAGACGCTGTTCAACCGGCCGAAGCATCCCTATACGCGCATGCTGCTGGACGCCATTCCGGACCTGGAGATGACCGGCCGGCAGCGCGTGCCGGTGGCGGGCGAGGTGCCGAGCCCGATCAATCCGCCGTCGGGCTGCCCATTCCATCCGCGTTGCCCGCACGCGAACGCGCGCTGCGCCGCCGAACGGCCCGTGCTGCGCGTGTTCGACGACACCCACGTCGCCTGCCACGCGGTCGAGGAGGGGCGGCTGAGCTAGGCCGCCGCCGAGGGCCGTGGCCGAGACGCGAACCGACGCCGGCGACGATTTCGACTATGGCGATCCGGTCGCCCGCTGGTTCGTCCGCGAAGCCTATCGCATCACCGATACCGAGGCGCTGATCGCGGCGACGGGCGAGCGGCTGGTCGCGGCTGGCATTCCGCTCTACCGGCTCGGCTATTTCCAGTTGACGCTGCATCCGGCCTATCTCGGCACCGGCTATTTCTGGCGCCGCGGGCGCGGCGTCGGGTCGGCCCAGGCGCCGCATTCGCTGATCGGCACGTCGGACTATCTAGACAACCCGCTGCCGCGCGTGTTCGAGGGCGGCGGGGCGCAGCGGGTCTGCCTCGAGGGCGACGCGGAGGTTTCGTTTCCTGTCCTGCGCGAGCTGCAGGACGAGGGCGCGACGGACTATGTCGCCATGCCGGTGACCTTCACCGACGGGCATATCGACGCGCTGAGCGTGACCAGCGACAAGCCCGGCGGCTTCTCCCGGCCGGAGCTGGACCGCATGTTCGCGCTGAGCTTTCTGTTCGCGCGGATCATGGAAATCCACAGCCGGCGCGCGACCGCGATCAACCTGCTGGACACCTATGTCGGACACCAGGCTGGCGAGCGGGTGCTGGAAGGGCGCATCCTGCGCGGCGACGGCGAGACCATCCACGCGGTGCTCTGGTACTGCGACATGCGCGGCTTCACGCCGCTGTCCGACCGGCTGCCGCGCGACGATCTGATCGCCCTGCTGAACGACTATTTCGGCTGCGTGGCCGCCGCGGTGCAGGCGCGCGGCGGCGAGGTGCTGAAGTTCATCGGCGACGCCATGCTGGCCGTGTTCCCGATCGAGGACGGGGCGCGGGCGGCGGCGGTCTGCGCCGCCGCGCTGCAGGCGGCGGCCGAGGCCATCGCCGGCGCCGCGGCGTTGAACCGGGCGCGTGAACGGGACGGCCGGCCGGTGATCGAATTCGGCCTGGCGCTGCATGTCGGCGACGTGCTCTACGGCAATATCGGCGCCGAGGACCGGCTCGACTTCACGGTGATCGGTCCGGCCGTGAACCTGGTGACGCGGATCGAGGAACAGACCCGGGCGCTGAACGAGCCGGTGCTGCTGTCGGCCGCGTTCGCCGAACGCCTGCCCGACCGGGCGCGGCCATTGGGGGCGCATCTGCTCAAGGGCGTGGCCGGGCCGCAGGCGATCTGGGCGCCGCGTGACATGGTCGGGGGGGTCTGAAGCCCGTTGGGCCGGACAAAAAGGGGTTCACCGCAAAGACGCAAAGACACAAAGAAGCTAATGATTTCACCGCCAAGACGCCAAGACACCAAGGGACAGGCAATCCGGCCACCGTGCCGGCGGCGTGATCTTGGTGCCTTGGCGTCTTGGCGGTGACATCGACGGCGCCCACGTTATTGGAGTCCGACCCGAAAAGGCGCTAATGAGATCAATATTTTGGCGAACGGCCACCCCACCTGGTCATTGCCGGACTT
This sequence comes from Alphaproteobacteria bacterium, assembly GCA_028281075.1. Classification (GTDB taxonomy): domain Bacteria; phylum Pseudomonadota; class Alphaproteobacteria; genus JANQKO01. The sequence continues at coordinate 4,705 of JANQKO010000586.1, forward strand.
GATCCGGCAATCCAGGCAGCACTTGCCCCGCACGCGGTTTTGGATCACCGGGTCAAGCCCGGTGATGGCGAAAAAGGGATGGTCAACGAATTGAAATCAAACGCCTGGTTTCGAGTCAGCGTAACCGGGGCAGAAGTCCGGGCGTATTCGGATTCCTTGGGTTTGCCTCATCTATTAGGGACTGTCCCTATTGATTTACCGTGCGAAGCAATCACCCTGTCGTCATGCCGGCGGAGGCCGGCATCCATGGGCTTTGCCGGCAAGCGCCGCGCCGGCGGTCGGGTGCCCATGCATGGCGGCCCCCGGCCTGCGCCGGGGCAGGTTCCGCCGGTATGGCCTTGGCAGGAGACCGTTGCCGGTGCTGGGACCCAGAAGATGTTGTCATTCAACGGGCGGCCAGTCCCATGGATGCCGGCCGCCGCCGGCATGACAATTGGGGAATATTCGGCGCTTTCTTCACGGCCGCGCGGGCCGGCATGACCGTCGTCCGGGATTAATGACAAACCGCCCGGATTTTTGCCCCGGTTACAGCCGTTTTGGGTGATTTCACCGCCAAGTCACCAAGACACCAAGGGACAGGCAATCCGGCCACCGTGCCGGCGGGGTGATCTTGGGGCCTTGGCGTCTTGGCGGTGACATCGACTGCCTCGCCCGACCAGGTCCGGCGGC
>JANQKO010000595.1 GCA_028281075.1 Alphaproteobacteria bacterium
GGCATCGGCCATCAGGGTGCCGCGGCCGGGGCCGAGCTCGGCCAGCAGGAACCGCGCCGGCTGGCCGAGCTGCCGCCAGCCATGCGCGCACCAGAGGCCGATCAGCTCGCCGAACATCTGGCTGATCTCGGGCGCGGTGATGAAGTCGCCGTCCCGGCCGAAGGGATCGCGGCCGGCATAGTAGCCGAGCGTCGGATGGGTCAGCGCCTCGGCCATGAAGCGCGACACCGGCATCGGGCCGTCGACGGCGACCAGGCGGCGAAGATGCGCGGCGAGCGCGGTCATGACGCCGCCGGCGGCGTCCGGGCGCGCCAGATCAGGTAGGCGCCCAGCAGCAGCATCGGGATCGACAGGAGCTGCCCCATGGTGCTGCCGGCGGCCAGCAGGCCGATATGCGCGTCCGGTTCGCGCAACAACTCGACCGTGCCCCGCGCCAGGCCGTAGCCCAGCAGGAAGATGCCGGTGGCGAAACCGGGCCGCCGGAAGATCCGCCGTTGCCGGACCAGCCAGAACAGCAGCACGAACAGCACCAGGCCTTCCAGCGCCGCCTCGTAGAGCTGGCTCGGATGCCGCGGCAGGGGGCCGCCGTTCGGAAACACCATGGCCCAGGGCACGTCCGTCACCCGGCCATAGAGCTCGCCGTTGATGAAATTGGCGATGCGGCCGAAAAACAGGCCGATCGGTGTCGCCGCGGCGATCATGTCGGCCAGCGACAGCAGGGGGATCTTGCGCTGCCGCGCGAACAGGACGATGACGGCGACGACGCCCAGCAGGCCGCCGTGGAAGGCCATGCCGCCGCGCCAGATGGCGAACACCTCCAGCGGATGCGCCAGGTAGTAGGCCGGGTTGTAGAACACCACCGAGCCGATACGGCCGCCCAGGATGACGCCGATCGTCACCCAGAACAGCAGGTCGTCGACGTCTTTCCGCGCCATCAGCGCGTCCGGCCCGCGGTTGAGCCAGACCACGTAGCGCCAGCCGCCGAACAATCCGGCGATATAGGCCAGCGCATACCAGCGGATCGCGATCGGGCCAATCTGCAGCAGCACGGGGTCGATGGCCGGATAGGGCAGAACGGGCAGGGTCGTCAGGCTGATCATACTCGACCGTCCAGGCGGATGCGCAGGATATAGCCGCCGTGCCGGCGGCCCGCAAGCTGGCCCGGCCGGCCACCGCCATTGCCTGCCGGCCGGCGGCGGGCCATATTGCCGGAAAGGGAGTGTGACATGAGGGTTCCGAACCGCCGCCGCCTGGACGACATCGCCAAGATCGCCACCAGCGCCGTCGGCATTCTGCAGGGCGCCGGCCGCGAGGCCGAGGGCCTGATGCGGCTGCGCATGGAGCGGCTGCTCGACAAGATGGATCTGGTGACCCGCGACGAGTTCGACGCGGTAAAGGCGATGGCGGTGGCCGCGCGGGAAGAGAATCTCGCGCTGCAGGCGCGCATCGCGGCGCTGGAAACGGCCGCCGCTCCGGCGCCGCGCCGCGCCCCCCGCGCCAAGCCGGCCGCCAAGGCCAAACCCAGGGGAAAGCCGGCGACGTAGCCGGATGGCGGAGCGGGCCGGCAAGGCCATCCAAAAAACATCTCTCAGCCGACGTGGCCCATGAACGCCTTGCGCGCCAGATGCGGCAGCAGAAGATGCGGCGGCATGCGCAGGGCATGCGCGCGGACATACAGCATCCAGCGGGCAAGGCCGCTGAAGCCGTCGTCACAGGTCGGGTGATTCGGCCGCAGACCGCGATCGAACAGACGATCCATCAGCGTCAGCAGCGGTGGTGACGGCGCGTCGGCCCGCGACGCGGCGATGACGCGGTCCGGGATCGGGGTGTCTAGCACGGCGCGCGCGTAGCGCAGGGCATAGAACAGCGGGCGCGACAGGTTCAGTTCGCGCGCGCGCGGCACCAGGTTGTCCCAGAACCGTACATCCGTTCCAAAATGAGAAAGCAGGGCGTCGATGTCGCCGAGGTCGCGCAGGCCCTTGTCGAACTCGCCCTCGTGGAACAGATGCGTCGCGGCGTGGATGACCATGTCGGCCGGCGCCAGCGTGTAGAGGCCGTCCCGGCCGGGGATAGGCCGGGCCGCGGCCAGCAGCTTGTCCGCGTCGGGGCGGTAGGGCGCGGTCTCGGGCAGGATCGTGTGGTGCACGTCCAGATAGGTCCTGCGCTTGTAGTGCCGCAGCGGCGGCAGTTCGTGCATCCAGGTGCGGTAGTAGCGGTTGTCGTAGGCGCTGATCGGGCCGCTCGACCAGCCCTTCAGGGAGAGCTGGCGTTCGACCGCGTCCAGCGACGTCTTCGGCACCAGGATGTCGACATCGAAGAAGATCCGGCCGGCCGCCGGCGGCAGGCCGGCCATGGTGTAGGCCGCCCCTTTCAGCAGCACGATTCGCAGATCGAGCGACGCCAGCGCGGCCTTGATCTGCGCCACTTCCCAGGCGACGTCGGTGGCCAGCCGGTCGGCGAACTGGCGGTTCGATTCCAGGTGCGCCAGCGGCCGCGCCGGCACCTGGTCCAGCAGGCCCCGGTCCTCGAGCATCAGGTAGAGCCGCGACAGCATCACCGCCTTGCGCGCCTGCCGGATCAGCCGGTCCCAGTCGCCGCCCGTCAGGTCGGCCGCCGCCTGCGGCCGCCGCAGGGTGGCGGTCAGCGCGCTCGTCGCCGCCGTCATGCCGACAGCCGCGGCCGGTCGGCGCTGGGCGGCGACAGGTTGTCGAACACCGCGACGGCGTCGTCCAGATCGCCATAGCTGAATTCGTGGCAGTCGCTGCGGTCGACGAACGCGGTCAGCGCCCTGAAGCCCGCCATGCCCAGCACATTGGCGTTGAAGGCGGCGCCGCT
>JANQKO010000391.1 GCA_028281075.1 Alphaproteobacteria bacterium
ACATGCTCCTTGAAGAAGTCCTGCGGGATCTGCACCTGGATGCCGGCGCCGTCGCCGGTCTTGCCGTCGGCATCGACGGCGCCGCGGTGCCAGACCGCCTTCAGCGCGTTGATGCCGGCCTGCACGACGCGCCGGCTCGGCTTGCCGTCGATGGCGGCGATGAAGCCGACGCCGCAGGAACCGTGCTCGTGCGCGGGATCGTAGGCATGCGCCGCCCGCAGCCGCGCGGCGTTGCGCCGCCAGCGTTCGACCGCGATCTCGCCCGGGGTCGGCGTGCTGTTGTCCGGCATTCTGTCGGTCATGGCGAAATCCCCGTCAGGAGGCGACGGCGAGCGGCGCCGCCACGCCCTCGGCCTTCGCTTGCATGTAGGCGTGCATGGCGTCCGCCGCGTCGCGGCCGTCGCGGATCGCCCAGACCACCAGCGAGGCGCCGCGCACGATATCGCCGGCGGCGAACACGCCGTCGAGATTGGTCATCAGGGTGCGCAGGTCGGCCTTCACCGTGCCCCAGCGCGAGACGCCCAGCTCGGGCGCGCCGAACAGGGTCGGCAGGTCCTCGGGATCGAAGCCGAGCGCCTTGATGGCAAGATCGCAGTCGAGGGTGAAGTTCGAGTCCTCGACCGGCTCGGGCGAGCGCCGGCCGCTGGCGTCCGGCGCGCCCAGCCGCATGCGCTGCGCGCGCACGCCCGACACCGCGCCGTCGCCGAGGAAGGCCTGCGGGCCCGACAGCCAGATGAACTCCACGCCCTCTTCCTCGGCATGGTTCACCTCACGCATGGAGCCGGGCATGTTCGCCCGGTCGCGCCGGTAGAGGCATTTCACCGAGGTCGCGCCCTGGCGCACGGCGGTGCGCACGCAATCCATCGCCGTGTCGCCGCCGCCGATGACGACGACGTTCTTGCCGGCCGCATTCAGTCGACCATCGTCGAAGGCCGGTACCGCGTCGCCCAGCCCCTTCCGGTTCGAGGCGGTCAGGAAATCCATGGCCATGACGATGTTCCGCAGGCCGACGCCCGGCACGGCGACGTCGCGGGCACGGTAGACGCCGGTGGCGATCAGAATGCTGTCGTGCCTCGCGCGCAGCTCGTCGAGCGAGGCGTCGCGGCCGACCTCGAAATCGAGGTGAAAGGTGATGCCGGCGTCTTCCAGCAGCTTCTGCCGCCGCTGGACGATGTCCTTTTCCAGCTTGAAGTTCGGGATGCCGTAGAGCATCAGGCCGCCGACCCGGTCATAGCGGTCGTAGACATGGGTCTGATAGCCGCGTCGCCGCAACATGTCGGCCGCCGCCAGTCCCCCCGGACCGGCGCCGATGATGCCGACCGACTGGTCCCGCTCGACCGCCGGCGCCGGCGGTTTCACCAGGCCCATATCGAAGGCCGTGTCGGTGATATACTTCTCCACCGAGCCGATCGTCACCGATTCGAAACCCTTCTCGATGACACAATTGCCCTCGCAAAGCCTATCCTGCGGGCAGATCCGGCCGCAGATTTCGGGAAACGTGTTGGTGGCCGACGAGACGGCGTAGGCTTCCTCGATTCGCCCCTCGGCGGTCAGCTTCAGCCAGTCGGGGATGTTGTTGTGCAGCGGGCAATGGATCTGACAGAAGGGGATGCCGCATTGCGAACAGCGCGCCGACTGGATTTCCGCCTTCTCGCGGGCATAGTCGCGATAGATCTCGTCGAAGTCGTTGACGCGCTCGTCGGCATGCCGCTTTTCCGGCATTTCCTGCGAAACGTCGACGAACTTCAGCATGCGCTCTGACATGTTTCCCCCAACGGTCCAACTGCATTGCTCGGGATGTCGTCGTCCGGGCCGCCGCTACCGCGTGCCGTGCCCAGGCTCTTGCCGTCCGGCCTTCCCGACCCGGAAACTCGCCCATCCTTTCTACCCGATCATGGCCCGCGACGCCAGACGAAAAATCCAAACTAGGTCAGTATATGATAACTAAATTACATGCTGGCCGTTGCCGGGCTGGCGGTACGCGCATGATCGAGAATGTTCGGCCGGAAAATAGTTCCGATTTCGGACCAATGTGGCGGAACAGCATCTATCGGCGGTTTCCCCGCCGCCCATGCGGAGGACCGGCGTGAGCCTGCTGCACATCGTCGTCCTGGCCCTGGTCCAGGGCATCACCGAGTTCCTGCCGATCAGCTCGTCGGCCCATCTGATCCTGGTGCCGACGCTGACCGGCTGGACCGACCAGGGCGCGGTGCTGGACATCGCCGTGCATGTCGGCACGCTGGGCGCCGTCCTGATCTATTTCCACCGCGACGTCGGGGCCATGCTGCGCGGCTGCGGGCGGCTGGTCCGCGGCCGGCGCGACGGCGACGCCCGGCTGGCGCTGAACGTGGCGGTCGCCACCGTGCCGGTGCTGGCGGCCGGACTGATCCTGGTGAAGCTCGACCTCTATCCGCTGCTGCGCTCGCCCGAGGTGATCGCCTGGGCGACGCTGGGCTTCGGCCTCCTGCTGTACGCGGCCGACCGGCTCGCCGGCACGGCCCGCCGGCTGGAACAGTTCGGCCTCGCCAGCGCCGCCGTCGTCGGACTGATGCAGGCGCTGGCGCTGATCCCCGGCACCAGCCGGGCCGGCATCACCATCACCGCGGCCCGGCTGCTGGGCACCAACCGCAGCGACGCGGCCCGGTTTTCCATGCTGCTGTCGATCCCGGCCATCCTGGCGGCCGGCGGCTATGGCGGCTACGAACTGCTCGCCGCCGGCGAACTGACCCTCGGCCGCGACGCGGCGCTGGCCGCGGTGCTGTCGTTCGCCGCCGCGCTGCTGGCGATCTGGGGCCTGATGCGCTGGGTGCGGCGGTCGAGCTATACCCCGTTCGTGGTCTACCGGGTGCTGCTGGCCGGCGTCCTGTTCTGGTGGATCTACGCCGGTTGAGCGGTTGTCCGAAGCGGCCTTGCCGGCTCGTTTTCTAGCAGCCTAGCCGGCCCGCTCCCCCACCCGGCCACCCATAGGATACTGGCGTTGGGTGGCCGGGTGGGGGAGCGGGCCGGCAAGGCCACTCGCAAACGGACCCCGCTCCCGCTCAGCCGAAGCGTGACGGCACCAGCTTGCCGCCGCGGCGGTAGCGGAACAGATAGCCCGGCACGATGGCGTCGACCGATGTCGGCGCGACATCGAGGTCGCCCAGGCCGGGCGCGCCGTCCGAGACCACGTTGTCGGACTTCAACAGCTCGACCTGGTCCATGGTCAGCGGCGGCGTCGGCAGCAACTGCAGCAACGCCGCCTCGGCCTTCGCCAGGCCGAACGGCAACGGCAGCAGCAGGCGCCGCCGCCCGGTCTGCGCCAGCACGACCTGCATCAGCTCCCTGAAGCTGTAGATCCGCGGACCGCCCAGCTCGTAGGTCCCGCCGGCCGCCTCGGCGCGGTCCAGCGCGGCGACGATGGCGTCCGCCACGTCGCCGACATAGACCGGCTGGAAGCGGGTTTCGCCGCCGCCGATCAGCGGCAACGCCGGCAGGAACGTCGCCAGCGCCGCGAAGCGGTTGAAGAAATCGTCCTCGGGCCCGAACACCACCGAGGGCCGCAGCACGGTCGCCGACGGAAACGCCTCCCGCACCGCCGCCTCGCCGGCCGCCTTGCTGCGGGCATAGGCCGACGCCGATTCCAGATCCGCGCCGATCGCCGAGACCTGGACCAGACGCCCGACGCCGGCGGCCGCGGCCGCCTCGGCGATCCGGGCGGGGCCGGCGCCATGCACGGCGTCGAAGCGCTGCCGGCCCCGCTCGAACAGAATGCCGACGCAGTTCACCACCGCGTCGGCGCCGTCGACGGCGCGCGCCACCGAGGGCGCGTTGCGGATATTGGTCGCGACCGGCACCACCTGGCCGACATCGCCCATCGGCTTCAGGAACGCCGCCGCCTCGGGATCGCGCACGGCGACCCGCACGCGCGCGCCGCGCGCGGCCAGCCGCTTGACCAGGTAGCGGCCGATGAATCCGGAGCCCCCGAAAACCGTGACGTTGGCAAGCGTCATCCCATCCTCCAGAAGGTCCGCCGGAAACGCGAACCACGGTCCCTATATAGATCGCGGGCGAACCGGACGGCAATATTGCAGGCGGGTTTCGGCGATTTGGCCCTGGCGCGCGCTTGACATCCCCGCGACGCGGCGATATCGAAGCCGTCAGCCTGCCCAGGTGGCGGAATTGGTAGACGCGCTAGCTTCAGGTGCTAGTGACCGTAAGGTCGTGGAAGTTCGAGTCTTCTCCTGGGCACCAATCCACCCCGCCGGCCGCGCCTCGACCAGGGCCGGCGCCGGCCGACACCGCTCCTGACAAACATCATCTCCTGACAGACATCACGCCCGACATGAGCATCACCCTGCATCGCGGCGATCTGCCGGCCGGGCTGGCCTTCCAGGGCATGGTCGCGATCGACAGCGAGACCATGGGCCTGGACCCGCATCGCGACCGGCTGTGCCTGATACAGCTCTCGGCCGGCGACGGCAGCGCGCACCTGGTGCAGTTCGGCCAGGACCAGTACGACGCGCCCAACCTGAAAGCCCTGCTGGCCGATGCCGCCGTCGTCAAGCTGTTCCATTTCGCGCGGTTCGACATGGCCGTGATCCGAACGTATCTGGGCGTCGATTGCCGGCCGGTCTATTGCACCAAGATCGCCTCGAAGCTGGTCCGCACCTATACCGACCGGCATGGCCTCAAGGACCTGTGCCGGGAACTGCTGGGCATCGACATCTCGAAGCAGCAGCAGTCGTCCGACTGGGGCGCCGACACGCTGACGCCCGAGCAGCTCGACTACGCCGCCGCCGACGTGCTGCACCTACACCGGCTCCAGGCGCGGCTGGACGACATGCTGCGGCGCGAGGGGCGCCGGGAGCTGGCCGAGGCCTGTTTCGGCTTTCTGCCGACCCGGGTCCGGCTCGACCTCGACGGCTGGCGGGACGAGGATATTTTCGCTCACTAGCCCGCCTTTCTCCCCACCATCACGGTCTGCGTCGCGCACAGGCGCCCGATCCGCCAGGAGCGGGCCGAAAAGCGTAGTGGGA
>JANQKO010000596.1 GCA_028281075.1 Alphaproteobacteria bacterium
AAAACAACAAACGTGGATCCTGGCCTTCGCCAGGATGACAACCTGGGTGGCTGCGGTGCGATTCTTTCACAGGCTCTCAGGATGAGGCTTCGAGACGCGCCCTGGTGGGCGCGCCGATGGATGAGATTATTGTTTGATATCAATGCCTGACCTCATCCTGAGGAGGTCCCGCAGGGACCGTCTCGAAGCATGGGATATCGGGTCACGGCATCGCCTTCATGCCTGATTCGGCCGCCGGCGCTCAATCGACCAGCTCGATGGCGTAGTCCTCGATTACCGTGTTGGCCAGCAGGCGGTCGCACATCTCGGCCACGCGCCGCTCGGCCGCGGCGCGGTCGGTCTCGCGCAGCTCCAACTCGATCAGCTTGCCCTGCCGGACCTCGCCGACGCCGTCGAAGCCAATGTTACCAAGGGCATGCGCGATGGCCTTGCCCTGGGGGTCGAGAACGCCGTGCTTCGGATAAATATGGACGCGTGCCTTCAAGCCCGGGACCTACTGCATGATCGCCGGCCCCTTCAGGTCGCGGGGGCCGCCCTCGGGCAGAATGCCCAGGCGCCGGGCCACTTCCTGGTAGGCTTCGGCTACGCCGCCAAGATCACGGCGGAAACGGTCCTTGTCCAGCTTTTCGTTGCTTTCGATATCCCACAGCCGGCAACTGTCCGGGCTGATCTCGTCGGCCAGCACGATCCGCACGTCGTCGTTCTGGTAGAGGCGGCCGAACTCGCACTTGAAGTCGACCAGCCGGATGCCGACGCCGATGAACAGGCCATAGAGGAAATCGTTGATCCTGAGCGCCAGCGACATCACCTCGTCGAGCTCCGACGGGCTCGCCCAGCCGAAGCAGGTGATATGCTCCTCGGTGACCAGCGGATCGCTCAGGTCGTCGGACTTGTAGCAGTACTCGACGATTGAGCGCGGCAGCGGCGTGCCCTCGGTGATGCCCAGGCGCTTGGTGATCGAGCCGGCCGCGACGTTGCGGACGATGACCTCGATCGGAATGATTTCAACTTCCCGTATCAGTTGTTCGCGCATGTTCAGCCGGCGCACGAAATGCGTCGGCACGCCGATCTCGCTCAGCCGCGTCATGATGTATTCGGAGATGCGGTTGTTCAGCACCCCCTTGCCGGTGATGATGCCCTGCTTTTCGTTGTTGAAAGCGGTGGCGTCATCCTTGAAGTACTGCACCAAGGTGCCGGGTTCGGGCCCTTCGAAGAGTACCTTCGCCTTGCCCTCGTAGACCTTGCGGCGGCGTGCCATGGAAGCTGTCCTCGAACGAGGTTAACGGGGCGTCGTGCCACCGACCGGTAGCCGCATCCCTCAAGTCCGATATAGCCTATTCGTCATGACGAAACAACGATACGCGAGCGCCGTTAACCTTTTATGCCCGCCGATCGGCACCAGATATGAGGTTGAACAGAAGGCGGGACAGGGCTATGCGTTGCGGAGCGTTGCGCCCGCATAATTTCGCGAGGGAGATCCGGTAAATGAACAGTTTTAACGATCGGGAAAAGGCGTTCGAGGCGAAATACGCGCACGACCAGGAGACGAATTTCAAGATTAACGCCCGGCGCAACAAGCTGCTCGGCCTGTGGGCCGCCGGCGAGATGGGCCTGACCGGCGATGCCGCCGACGCCTATGCCAAGGACGTGATCAAGTCGGACTTCGAGGAGGCCGGCGACGAGGATGTGTTCCGCAAGGTCTGGGGCGACTTGCAGGCCAAGGGCGCCGACATCTCCGAGCATCGACTGCGCCAGCGCATGGCCGATCTGCTGGACGAAGCGCGGCAGCAGATCACGACCGAGTAGATCCGTGGCCGGCCTGCCGAGGCGTCGTGCCGCTCAATTGGCGGCCGTCTGTCTGATTGGGGTGCTGGCCGGCTGTTCCTGGGGGCCGGGCACGCGGATCGCCGATCCGGTGTTGCCCGGCGCCGACATTCTGTCGCTGGTGCACGGCAACACCTTTCGGGCCCGCACCGAGGCCGGGGCCGATGTCGCGATCTATTACCGCGATGACGGCGAGGTCTTCATTCGCGGTTTGAAGAATTCCGGCGAACCCATTATCGATTCTGGGATCTGGTCCGTCGAGTCGGACCGGCTCTGTACCCGCTGGAACAATATCCGCCGCCAGGTCAAGACCTGCGAATGGGTGACCAGCCGCGGCGGCGTGATCCGCACCTACGACCCGATCGGCAATCCGACGGCCAGCGGCCGCCTGGAAGCCGGGAACCCCAACCGTGCCGACATCCTGCCGCGGGTCCCGCCCGTCAAGCGGCGCGCGGGCGACTAGCCGCCGAAGACGCGGGCGAAGATGGTGTCGACGTGTTTCAGGTGATAGCCGAGGTCGAAGATGCCCTCGAGGGTCTCGGTCGATAGCGCCGCCGAGACGTCCAGATCGGCCTTCAGGAGGTCCAGGAAGCTGCCGCCGTCGCGCCAGACGCGCATGGCGTTGCGCTGGACCAGCGCATAGGCGTCCTCGCGGCTGACCCCGGCCTGGGTCAGCGCCAGCAGCACGCGCTGCGAATGCACCAGGCCGCCGAGCCGGTCGAGGTTGGCGGCCATGTTCTCCGGATAGACCACCAGCTTGTCCATGACGCCGGTCAGCCGTGCCAGCGCGAAGTCCAGCGTCACCGTGGCGTCGGGGCCGATATTGCGCTCGACGCTGGAATGGGAGATGTCGCGCTCGTGCCACAGCGCCACGTTCTCCATCGCCGGCAGGGCCATCGAGCGCACCAGGCGGGCAAGCCCGGTCAGGTTCTCGGTCAGGATCGGGTTGCGCTTGTGCGGCATGGCGCTGGAGCCCTTCTGGCCGGCCGAGAAATATTCCTCGGCCTCCAGCACCTCGGTGCGCTGCAGGTGCCGGATCTCCGTCGCCAGCCGTTCGACCGACGAGGCGATGACGGCCAGGACCGAGAAGAACATGGCGTGCCGGTCGCGCGGGATCACCTGGGTCGAGACCGGCTCCGGCGCCAGGCCGAGCGCCCGCGCGACATGCGCCTCGACCGCCGGGTCGATATTGGCGAAGGTGCCGACGGCGCCCGAGATGGCGCAGGTCGCGACCTCGGTCCGGGCCTGGACGAGGCGGGCCCGGTTGCGGTCGAACTCGGCATGGGCTTGCGCCAGCTTCAGGCCGAAGGTGGTCGGCTCGGCATGGATGCCGTGGCTGCGGCCGACGCAGACCGTGTCCTTGTGCTCGTGCGCCCGCCGCTTCAGCACCACCAGCAGGTCGCCCAGGTCCGCCAGCAGGATGTCGGCGGCGCGGACGAGCTGGACGTTGAAGCAGGTATCGAGCACGTCGGACGAGGTCATGCCCTGGTGCACGAAGCGGGCCGCCGGCCCGACATGCTCGGCGAGGTTGGTCAGGAAGGCGATGACGTCGTGCTTGGTCTCGCGCTCGATCTCGTCGATGCGCGCGATCTCGAACTTGCCCTTGTCCCAGATCTCTCTCGCGGCCGCGCGCGGGATCACGCCGAGCTCGGCCAGCGCGTCGCAGGCATGCGCCTCGATCTCGAACCAGATCCGGAACTTCGTCTCCGGCGACCAGACGGCCACCATCTCGGGTCGGGAATAACGTGGAATCATCTGATCGGCTTTCTAACGTATGCCGCGCTGCAACTAAAGCCGCTTGGCATAATTTGCAGGTCTGCATGAATACTGCCGGATGCCCGTGTCGAGCACGGGCATGAGTAACCGGGGCAAAAGCCCGGGCGGTTTTGCCATTGTCTCCGGACCACGGTCATGCCGGCCCGCACGGCCTTGAAGACAGCGCCGAAGCCCCGCCCCCAATTGTCATGCCGGCGGAGGCCGGCATCCATGGGCCTGGCCGCCCGTCGAACGACAACGCCTTCAGGGCCTCGGCACCGGCAACGGTCTCCCGCCATGGTCATACTGATGGAGCCTGCCCCGGCGCGGGCAGGGGCCACTATGCATGGGCACCCGACCGCCGGCGCGGCGCTTGCCGGCGAAGCCCATGGATGCCGGCCTCCGCCGGCATGACGACGAAATTAGTTGGGGCAGTCCCTA
>JANQKO010000628.1 GCA_028281075.1 Alphaproteobacteria bacterium
CCGCTGGACCGGCATCCGACCTGGACCCGGGTCGCCTGCCCGATCTGCGGCAAGGACGCCCGGCGCGAGACCGACACACTGGACACCTTCGCCGATTCGGCCTGGTATTTCGCGCGTTTCTGCAGCCCCCGGGCGGACGAGCCGGTGACCCGCGCGGCGGTCGATTACTGGCTGCCGGTGGACCAGTATATCGGCGGCGTCGAGCACGCGATCCTGCACCTGCTCTATGCCCGTTTCTGGACCCGGGCGATGCGGAAATGCGGCTACCTGGACGTGGCCGAGCCGTTCGACGGCCTGTTCACGCAAGGCATGGTCTGCCACGTCACCTTCAAGGACCAGGAGGGCCGCTGGCTCTATCCCGAGGAGGTCCGGTTCCAGGACGGCGCCGCGGTTCTGGCCGACGGCGGCGCGCCGGTGCTGGTCGGCCGCTCGGAGTCCATGAGCAAGTCGAAGAAGAACGTCGTCGACCCGAGCGCGATCATCGAGCGCTACGGCGCCGATACGGCACGCTGGTTCATGCTGTCCGACAGCCCGCCGGACCGCGACCTGGAATGGACCGATGCCGGGGCCGAGGGCGCCTGGCGCTTCACCCAGCGCCTGTGGCGCCTGGTCACCGGCGCGGCGGCCGATCTGCCGGCCGCCGGCGGCAAAGCGCCGGCCGACCTGTCGGCCAACCTGTCGACCGAGGCGCTGGCGGTGCGGCGCGCGACCCACAAGGCCATGACCCGGGTAACCGACGATATCGAGAAGCTGCGCTTCAACGTCGCCGTGGCCCACATCTACGAGCTGTCGAACACGCTGCAGGCCTTCAAACCCGGCGGCGCGGCGGACGCCTGGGTGCTGCGCGAGGCGCTCGAAGGCCTGGTGCGCCTGGTCGGGCCGATGATGCCGCACCTGGCCGAAGAGATGTGGCGGCAACTGGGGCATACCGAATTGCTGGCCGAGCAGGCCTGGCCCGTGGCCGACCCGGCGCTGCTGATCGAGGAGACCTCGACCATCGCCGTGCAGGTGCGGGGCAAGCTGCGGGCGACGCTGGAACTGGCGCGCGACAGCGACGAGGAGACGGTCAAGGCGGCGGCGCTGGCCGAGAGCAAGGTGCAGCGGGCGATTGACGGCCGCGACATCCGCAAGGTCATCGTGGTGCCGAACCGGATCGTGAACATCGTTGTCTGAGCGGCGGCGGATCGCCGGCATCGGCGTCTCGGCGCTGCTGGCGCTGGCCGTCGGCGGCTGCGGCTTTCAACCGGTCTACAAGGGCGGCGCCCGCGGCGCCACCGTGCCGCAGATGGCGGCGATCTCGGTCGCGCCGATCGACGACCGGACGGGCCAGCTGGTGCGCAACCATCTGCTCGACCTGCTGACGCCCCGGGGCGCGCCGGCCCGCCCGCTGTACCGGCTGGAGGTGAAGCTGCGGGAGACCAAGGACGGCCTGGCGCTGGAACAGGACGAGAGCGTGACGCGCTTCAATCTGACCCTGCACGCGACCTTCGAGATGAACGAGCTGCGCTCGGACCGGACCCTTCTGTCGGGCTCGACCCGGGCGATCGCGGCCTATAACGTCGTGCGCTCCGACTATGCCAACCTGATCGCCGAGCGGGATGCCCGCGCCCGCTCGTCACAGGAGGTGGCGCAGGAGATCAAAACCCGTATTGCGGTCTATTTTCGACGTCAAGAACAGGCCTTCCTGCGCTGATTCGCATAAAACGTGTAGATCTTTTCATATATGCAATTAAAAAAGTATGAAATCGATGGATTCCTGCGCGCGCCGCCGGCGGCGGTGGCGGCGGCGCTGATCTATGGCCCGGACAGCGGGCTGGCGCGCGAGCGGGCGCTGACGCTGCTGAAGGCCATCGTTGGCGATGCCGACGACCCGTTCCGGGTGGCGCAGGTCAGCCCGGCCAACCTGAAGGACGCGCCATCGCTGCTCGCCGACGAGATCGCCGCCCTGTCCTTCACCGGCGGCCGCCGTGCCGTCTGGCTGCGCGGCGCCGGCAATGGCGAGACGGATGCCGTGGCGCCGCTGCTGGACGCCGACGCGCCCGGCGACGGCTTCCTGATCGTTCAGGCCGGGGCGCTGTCGCGCCGCGACCGCCTGACCAGGCTGTTCGAGACGGCCGACGCCGCCGTCGCCATCCCCTGCTATCCCGACGAGGGCGCCGACCTGGCCGAATTCGCCGGGCGAGCGTTGCAGCAGCGCGGGCTGCGGATCCAGTCGGAGGCATTGGCCTATCTGGCCGACCGGCTGGGCGACAACCGGCAGCATAACCGCAACGAAATCGAGAAGCTGGCGCTCTACAAGGGCCGGGACGGCGGCGAGATCACGCTTGACGACATCGTCGCCTGTATCGGCGATGCCGCGCCGTCGGCGCTGGATGACGTTATTTTCGCGGCTGCCGGCGGCGATCAGCGGGGCCTGGACCGGGCGCTCTGGAAGTGCTTCGAGACCGGCACCAACGAGGTGGTCGTGCTGCGCGCGCTTGCGCGGCACCTGCAGCGGCTGCATCTGAGCGCCACCAAGGTCGCCCGCGGCCAGCCGCCGGACCAGGCGATGAAAGCCCTGCGGCCGCCGGTGTTCTACAAGCAGCAGGCGGCGTTCCGCGGCCAGCTTCAGCACTGGTCGGCGCACCGGCTTGGCCAGGCCGTCGCCATCGTCACCCAGGCCGAGCTGGACTGCAAATCGACGGGCATGCCGGCGCGGCTGATCTGCAACCGGGCACTGATGCGCATCGCCCAGGCCGCGCGGGCCCGGAATTGACGTCATCCGACTTCGTCTAAACCGGGTTGATCTGTCAAGATTCACCGCCAAGGCGCCAAGACACCAAGGGACAGGCAATCAGATCACCGCTACCATTCGATACGCGCTATCAAATCAAGAGCAATGACCGTTTCCGTGGCGAAGCTGTTGGCCCTCACCCTCCCACGAGCTAACGCTCGCGGGTCCCTCCCTCTCCCGCTTGCGGGAGAGGGTCGGGGTGAGGGCTCTGTGAGGTGGAAATCAACTATAAGGCGACGGACAGATCGTCATCCATGGGCAAGTCAATCATGCTCACCGGCTCACTCGGTTCCGCTGTTGTGGATCAGGCGGCGGCAGATTTCGTCGAGCTGTTCCAGCGTGCCATAGGTGATCCGCACCTCGCCGCCCTCGTCGGCACGGTGGTTGACGCTGACCTTCAGGCCGAGCGCGCTGGTCAGGTCACGCTCCAGCGCCAGGGTATCGGCGTCCTTCTCGACCGTCGCCGGCGGACCCGCGCGCCGGGCCTTGCCGCCGTCCGGCTTGCCCAGGCGCTCGGCCTGACGCACGCTCAACTGCTGGGAAACGATCCGGCTGGCGAGCGCCGCCGGGTCCTCGGCGCCGATCAGGGCGCGGGCATGCCCCGCCGTCAGCCGGCCGTCCTGCAGCATGTCCTTGACCGCGTCCGGCAGGGTCAGCAGGCGCAGGCTGTTGGCGATATGACTGCGGCTCTTGCCGACGATGCGGGCCAGTTGTTCCTGGGTATGGGCGAAATCGGCGATCAGCTTCTGGTAGGCCATGGCCTCTTCCAGCGCCGTCAGGTCCTCGCGCTGGACGTTTTCCAGGATCGCCAGCTCCAGCGCCTCGGCGTCCGACACGTCCTTGACGGTGACCGGGACCTCGTGCAGCTTCGCCTGCTGGGCCGCCCGCCAGCGGCGCTCGCCGGCGATGATCTGATACTTCTCGCCGTCGTCGGGCGAGCGCCGGACCAGGATCGGCTGCAGCACGCCGTTTTCCTCGATCGACTGCACCAGGCCGTTGAGCTCTTCCGCGTCGAAACGCCGGCGCGGCTGGTAGGGGTTCGGCTCGAGCTGTTCGATCGGCACGTCGCGGCCAGCGCGCATGCGGTCGATGGTGGCGAAGTCGTCGGCGTCCTCTTCCAGCAGCGCCGAGAGGCCGCGGCCGAGACCCTTGCGTTTGCCCTCGTCCGCCATCATGCCGCGTCCAATGCCCGTTCGCGGCGCAGCATCTCGCTGGCGAGCTGCATGTAGGCCTGACTGCCGGCGCAGCGATGATCGTAGAGCAGGGCGGGTTTGCCGTGCGACGGCGCCTCGGAAATGCGGACGTTGCGCGGAATCACCGTCTTGTAGACCTTGTCGCCGAGATAGCCGCGCACGTCGGCGGCGACCTGGTCCGACAGGTTGTTGCGGCGGTCGAACATGGTCAGGACCACGCCCTCGATCGACAGGTCCCGGTTATAGGCGCGTCGCACCCGTTCGATGGTCTTGATCAGCATGCTGAGGCCCTCCAACGCGAAGAATTCGCATTGCAACGGCACGATTACCGCCTTGGCGGCTACCAGAGCGTTAATGGTCAGCAGATTGAGCGACGGCGGACAATCGATCAGCATGAAGTCATAGTCGCCGCAGCCGCTCTCCAGCGCGTCGCGCAAACGGTAGCTGCGGCGCGGCAGGTCGATCAGCTCGATCTCGGCGCCCGACAGGTCCACGGTCGACGGCACGATATGCAGGCCCGGAATGATGCTGGGGATCGCCGCGTCGACCAGCGGCGTGTCGCCCAGCAGCACGTCATAGACGCTCTGCCGCCGGGCCGACCGGTCGATGCCGAGCCCGGTGCTGGCATTGCCCTGGGGGTCGAGGTCGAGCAGCAGCACCCGCCGGCCGACGGCGGCCAGGCCGGTACCGAGATTGATCGTCGTCGTGGTCTTGCCGACGCCGCCCTTCTGGTTGGTCACGGCGATGATGCGGCAGCTCGTCGGCGCGGCCTCCCGGCGGTCGTCCCCGACCGCAGCTTCAGCTTCCGGCACGCGATACCTCCGTTAGTCGCAACAGAACACCCGAGGGATCCGTCAGGCTTGGCTGGCGCTCGACGCGCATATTCCAACATTTTGCGGCTTCGGTCAATTCAATCTCCACATCTTGTCCCTTGGGGAACAAGACAACGGTGTCGGACGCGAAAAATGGCGCCGCCAGGTCCAGCAATCGGGGCAAGGGCGCGAGCGCCCGCGCCGTCACCACGGCGGCCGGAAACGGCGCTACCTCCTCGATCCGCGCGACATGCAGCGAAATGGCCGTGCCGGTGATTCGCGCCACCTCGCGCAGAAACGCCGCCTTCCGCGCGTCGCTTTCGACGAGATGAACATCGCGCGCGCCCATGATGGCCAGCACCAGGCCGGGAAAGCCGGCGCCGCTGCCGAGATCGAGCCACGGTCCCCTGTCGGCCGCCGCCAATGGCAGGAGCTGCGCGGAATCGTACATGTGCCGCCGCCACAAGTCGGGCATGGTCGCCCGGCCGACCAGATTGATCGCCCGCTGCCATCTGCGCAGCAGGTCGGCATAGGCCGTCAGCCGGTCCAGTGTTTCACGTGAAACACCCGTCGCGTCCCGAAAGGCCTGGGCGTCGAAGGGCGGAGACAAACGATCAGGCGACGCGGCGGCGGCCCGCCCGGCGGACATGGCCGAGCAGCGCGGTCAGGGCCGCCGCGGTGACGCCGGGGATGCGCGCCGCCGCGCCCAGCGTGGCGGGACCGTGCCGGCGGAGCGTCTCGCGGACCTCGGTCGACAGCGAGCCGATCGCGTCGTAGTCGATGTCGGCCGGAATGGCCAGCGCCTCGTCCTTGCGGAAGGCGGCGATGTCGGCCGCCTGGCGGTCGAGATAGGCCTGATACCGGGCATCGATTTCGAGTTGGGCCGCCACATCCGGCCGGACATCACCCAGCTCCGGCCAGATCGCCGCCAGCCGCGCGACCGAGACGCCGTCGTAGGCCAGCAACTCGCGCGCCGTGCGGCGGCGGCCATCGAGATTAACCATAATCTGGTGGCCCCGGGCCTGGTTTGGCGTCAACTCTCGGGCCGCAAGGATCTCCCGTGCCGCGTTCAGCCGGGCCATCTTGTCGTCGAAACGGGCGGCGCGCCGCGCGCCGACGACGCCGATCGCCCGGCCCTTCGGGGTCAGTCGCTGATCGGCATTGTCGGCCCGCAGCAGCAGCCGGTACTCGGCCCGCGAGGTGAACATGCGGTACGGCTCGGTGGTCCCGCGCGTGACCAGGTCGTCGATCATCACGCCGATATAGGCGTCGGCTCGGTCGAGCACCAGTGGCGCGGCATCGCCGGCGGCCAGCGCGGCGTTCAGGCCCGCCATCAGGCCCTGGGCCGCCGCTTCCTCGTAGCCCGTGGTGCCGTTGATCTGGCCGGCGAGATAGAGGCCGCCGACCCGCCGGGTTTCGAGGCTGGGCCAGAGCTCGCGTGAATCGACACAATCGTATTCGATGGCATAGCCCGGTCGGCGCATGGCCGCGCGCGCCAGGCCCGGAATCGCCGCCAGCATCTCGGCCTGGACCTCGCGCGGCAGCGAGGTCGAGATGCCGTTCGGATAGATCGTGTCGTCGTCCAGGCCCTCGGGCTCGAGAAAGATCTGATGCCGGTCGCGGTCGCCGAAGCGGACCACCTTGTCCTCGATCGACGGGCAGTAGCGCGGGCCCGTGCTGTCGATCTGGCCGGAATGGATCGGCGCCCGGTGCAGGTTCGCCCGGATCAGGTCGTGCGCGGCCGGCGTCGTGCCGGTGACGTGGCAGAACACCTGCGGCGTGGCGATACGGTCGGTCAGGAACGAAAACGGCACCGGATCGGCGTCACCCGGCTGCAGATCGAGACCGGCCCAATCGATGGTCCGGCCGTCGAGCCGCGGCGGCGTGCCGGTCTTGAGGCGGCCCATGGCGAAGCCGAGGCCGTAAAGCGTGTCCGACAGGCCAACCGCCGGCGCGTCGCCCACCCGGCCCGCCGGCCACTGCGCCTCGCCCATATGGATCAGGCCGCGCAGAAAGGTGCCGGTCGTCAGCACGACCGCCGCCGCGGCGATGACGTCACCGCCGCCGGTGACCACGCCCGTGACGCGGCCGTCGGACAATCGCAGGTCCTCGACCGCGGCGGCCCGCACATCCAGATTGGGCGTGTTCAACATCTCCCGCCGCATGGCCCGGCGGTACAGCTTTCGGTCGGCCTGGGCCCGGGGACCGCGCACCGCCGGCCCCTTGCTGCGGTTTAAGAGACGGAACTGAATGCCGGCCGCGTCCGCGACCCGCGCCATAACGCCATCCAGCGCATCGATCTCGCGCACCAGATGGCCCTTGCCCAGGCCGCCGATGGCGGGATTGCAGGACATCTCGCCGATGGTATCGATCTTGTGCGTCAGCAACAGCGTGCGCGCGCCGGCGCGCGCCGACGCCGCCGCAGCCTCGCAGCCGGCATGCCCACCCCCGATCACGATGACATCGTAGCGATCCATGGCGCGGAATGTAGGGTGCCCCATCCGGCCTGTCAAAGCCGCCCACGGACCTGTTTCACGTGAAACATCCCGTTAATCTTCGCCGGCTCATTTGCCGATACAGAAGTCGGCGAAGACCACGTCCAGGATGTCCTCGACGTCGACACGGCCGGTGATCCGGCCCAATGCCCGGGCGGCAAGCCGCAGGTCCTCCGCCACCAGTTCGGCCGCGTCGGCATTGAGCGACCGCGCAAGCGCGGCCCGGCATTCCGCCAGCGCGGCCCGATGCCGCGCCCGGGTCAGCGGCGGTGCGCCACCGGCGTCGAGCCGCGCCGCGACCTTCGCCTCCAGGGCCGACAGAAACGCCGGCATGCCCGCCCCCGTCCGGACCGAAATCGCCAGCGCCGGATGGCCGCCCACCTCGACCGCCCCCGCGGACGGCGCCAGGTCGATCTTGTTCAGCGCCACCAGGGAATCGGCATCGATCAATGCCGCGACCCCGGAAGCTCCGGCATCACCGGCCGTGGCATCGGCCAGGACGATCTTTAGGTCCGCCCGCGCCGCCCGCGCCAAGGCCCGCCGCACCCCCTCGCCTTCGATCTCGCCGGCCGCCCGGCGCAGACCGGCCGTGTCGGCCAGCAACACCGGATAGCCGCCGATATCCAGATGCACCTCGATCACGTCGCGCGTCGTCCCGGCCGTGGCCGAGACGATGGCCGCGTCACGCCGGGCAAGCGCGTTCAGCAGGCTCGACTTGCCGGCATTGGGTGGGCCGACGATGACCACGTAGAGACCGTCGCGCAACCGCTCGCCACGATGGCCGTCATCGAGATGGGCGGTGATCCGGTCGCGCAGGGCGACGATGCCCGGCCGCACCGCCGCCGCCAGGCCGTCGGGCAGGTCCTCGTCGGGAAAATCGATATCGGCCTCGGCATGGGCCAGCAGCGACACCAGATCGGACCGCCAGCCCTCGTAGAGCGTGCCCAGCCCGCCCGCCATCTGCCGCAATGCCTGGCGGCGCTGGGCCGCGGTCTCGGCGGCCACCAGGTCGGCCAGCCCCTCGGCTTCGGTCAGGTCCAGCCGCCCGTTCAGGAAGGCCCGTTTGCTGAATTCGCCGGGCTCGGCCGGCCGGACGCCGGGCCGGGCGATCAGGGCTTCGGCAAGCGCCGTGGTGACGGCGCGACCGCCATGGACCTGGAACTCGGCCAAGTCCTCGCCGGTAAAGCTGTTGGGGCCGGGAAACCAGAGCACGAGGCCGCGGTCGATCAGGTCGCCGTCCGCGCCGCGTAGCGACCGCAGCACCGCTGTCCGCGGCGTCGGCACGCCGGCGCCGGTCAGATCGGCGACGGCATCGGCCGCGCCGGGACCGGAGACCCGGATCACCGCGATCCCCGCCCGCCCCGGCGCCGTCGCCGGCGCGAAAACGGTATCGGCGCCGGTCATCGCCGCATCGACCGCCGACCGGCCCCCGTCGACCGGCCCTAGCCGTCCGGCTTGTCGGCGGTTCCGCCGGCGCCGCCCATGGCGGCGGACCAGAACATCTTCTGCATGGCGTCCAGCCCCTGCACGCCGGCCGGCAGCCAGGTGCGGAACAGGGTCTCGGGATCGGCCGCGGCCAGGGCCTGCTCCATGCGTTCGCGGATGCCGGCCATCATGGCCGCCTGCAGGGGCGCCACATCCGGCAGGCCGAGGAACGCGCGGGCTTCCTCGGGCGTGCAGTCAATGTCGATCGTGATTTTCATCGTATCCGGCTCCCGTGGTAGCCTCCGCCCGGGACTGTTCCCAAGCTACGGCAGGCGCCGGACCGGCGCAAGCCGGCCGACCGCCCGTTATCCCCGCCAGCCACGCCGGAGACCGCATGCCGCGCAACAATCTCGACCGGGAGACCAGCCCCTATCTGCTGCAGCACCGTGACAACCCGGTGCACTGGCAGGCCTGGGGCACCGAGGCCTTCGATCTGGCCAAACGCGACAACAAGCCGATCCTGCTGTCGGTCGGCTATGCGGCCTGCCACTGGTGCCATGTCATGGCGCATGAAAGCTTCGAGGACGCAGCCATCGCCACGGTGATGAACGACCTGTTCGTCAATATCAAGGTCGACCGCGAGGAACGGCCCGACGTCGACGCGATCTACCAGCAGGCGCTGTCGCTGACGGGCCAGCATGGCGGCTGGCCGCTGACCATGTTCCTGACGCCGGACGCGGAACCGTTCTGGGGCGGCACCTATTTTCCGGCCGAGCCGCGCTACGGTCGTCCAGGATTCACCGACGTCCTGCGGCGGGTGTCCGAGATCTATCACGATCAGCCGGAAACGGTGACGACCAACAAGACGGCGCTGATGGACGCGCTCGACAAGATCGCCGCGCCGCCACCGGACGCCGCCGCGCACCAGGTCTCGACGGCCATTCTCGACCAGATCGCCGCCCACATCGTCCGGGAGGTCGACCGCGAGCACGGCGGCATCGGCGGCGCGCCGAAGTTCCCCCAGCCCTATGCCTTCGAGCTGCTTTGGCGGGCCTATCTGCGAAACGGCGACGCGGCCTGCCGCGCCGCGGTCGAGATCAGCCTGAAGAACATGTGCCAGGGCGGCATCTACGACCATCTGGGCGGCGGTTTCGCCCGTTATTCGACCGACGAATACTGGCTGGCGCCGCATTTCGAGAAGATGCTCTACGACAATGCCCAGCTCATCGATCTGCTGCGGCTGGTCTGGCAGCACACGGGCAACCCGCTTTACGCCACGCGCATCCGGGAAACCTGCGACTGGGTCCTGCGCGAGATGATCGCCGACGGCGGCGGCTTCGCGGCCACCCTCGACGCCGACAGCGAGGGCGAGGAAGGCAAGTTCTACGTCTGGGGCGAATTGGAGATCAACCGCCTGCTGGGCGACGGCGCCGAGCGCTTCAAGGCGATCTACGACGTGCAGGCCGGCGGCAACTGGGAAGGCAAGGCCATTCTGAACCGCTCGCACGACCTGGAGCTGCTGTCCGCGCCCGAGGAAGCCGCGCTGGCCGACATGCGCGGGGTCCTGCTGGCGGCGCGGGAGACACGCGTCCGGCCCGGCTGGGACGACAAGGTGCTGGCGGACTGGAACGGGCTGATGATCGCGGCCATGGCCGAGGCCGGCATGGTGTTCGACGCGCCGGCCTGGATCGCGGCGGCGGAAACCGCCTTCGATTTCGTGGTCACGGCCATGAGCGACGGCGACCGGCTGCTCCACAGCTACCGCGACGGCCAGGCCAAGCATGTGGCGATGCTGGACGACTACGCGAACATGGCCCGCGCGGCGCTGGTGCTGCATGAAATCACCGGCGGGCCGGCCTATCTCGCCCAGGCCGAGGCCTGGGTCGGCGTCGCCGACCGGCACTATTGGGACGGCCGGCACGGCGGCTATTTCTTCACCGCCGACGACGCGCCCGACCTGATCACCCGGCAGCGCGCCTGCCACGACAATGCCGTCCCGTCGGGCAACGGCGTCATGGGCGGCGTGCTGACCCGGCTCTGGCTGCTGACCGGCAACAACGCCTATCGGGAGCGGGCCGATGCCGTGTTCGCCGCCTTCGGCGGCGAGCTCGGCCGGAACTTCTTCCCCATGACGACCTTTCTGAACAGCGCCGAACTGATGCTGTCACCGGTCCAGGTGGTGATCATCGGCGCCCGCGACGACGCCGCGACCGACGCGCTGCGGCGCGCGGTTCATGCGACGTCGGCGCCGAACCGAGTTCTGCAGGTCCTGCCGCCCGGAACCGACCTGCCGGCGGCACATCCGGCGCATGGCAAGGACCAGGTCGGGGACACGGCGACGGCCTATGTCTGCGTCGGCGCCACCTGCTCGCTGCCGCTGACCGAACCGGCGGCGGTTCGCGCGGCGCTGCCTCAACCACCGGCGGCTTGACGTCAAATGCCGCAGCTTTCCATGCACAGCCCGGTCGGCGATCTGACCATATCGGCGGAAAACGGCGCCATCGTCGCCCTCGACTGGGGCCGGGGCCGCGATCAGGACACGACGCCCCTGCTACAACGTGCCCGCGCGCTCCTGGACGCCTATTTCGATGGCGAGCCCGTGGACTTCGACCTGCCGCTCGATCCCGCCGGCAGCGCCTTTCAGCGCCGGGTCTGGACGGCCATGTGCGATATCCCCGCCGGCGGCACCGAGACCTACGGCGGTCTCGCTGCCCGCATCGACGGCATTGCCCGGGCGGTCGGCACCGCCTGCGGCAAGAATCCGATCCCGATCATCATTCCCTGCCATCGCGTGGTCGCGGCAAGCGGCCTCGGCGGCTATTCCGGCGACGGCGGCCTCGATACCAAGGTGGCGCTGCTGCGGCTGGAAGGCGCCCTGTTGTGACGGGCCGTCATGTCATGTCACGACGGTTGCGGACGGCGCCCCCGGTCAATTAGCCTGTCGCATGATGTCGAAACGCCTGCTTCATGCCCTGCCGCTGATCCTGCTCGCGCACGCGGCCGCGGCGCAGACCAGCGAATCCGGTCCGGCCGACTGCCGCCGGCCGGCGGCGCCGTTCGTGCCCAGCGGCAGCCATGACAGCATCAAGACCATGAAGGACGCGACCGCCGATCTCAGGACCTATTTCGGCGACATGAACACCTACATCCGCTGTCTGCGCAACGAGTACAATCGGGCGCGGGCCGAGGCCGAGCAGATCCAGGCACAGTGGAAAGACGCGCAGGCGCGTTTCAAGGCGCGCTGAGCGCGCCGGGAAGACCGGGTCGACCTATACTCTCCCTCACCGTAGACCGCTTTCGACCATCCGCCGGAAGGCCGGCGCCTGCGCCTCGGCCAGCGCCACCGGCGCCACCAGCCGCACGTAGGTATTGCCTTTCTCGCTCTCCAAGATCGCCCCGATCAGGGTCACGCCCGGCACCGGCGTTTTCGGGCCGCCCGGCATCCCCGACAGGAAGGTGCCGCTGCCCCGGAAGAAGTGGACCTTCCGGCCGCCGATCTCCTCGACCGTGACCACGGCCGCCCGCTGCGCCGCCGGTTCCGCGAACTGCTGGCGCCAGCGCGCGATGTTCGCCGCGGCCGATCCGCCGCGGCCGGGGCCGAAATAGAAGAAGATGCAGGACCCGTCGGCGCCGCCGGCCGGATTGGCGATGCGGAACTGCGCCTGGCGCATGGTCGATCGTGGCGGTTCGCGCTGCCAGCCCGCCGGCGCCTCGAACTCGAACGCCCCGGCCCGAAACGTCTCCGCCGCCGCCGGCAGCGCCGTGAAAAGAAACAAAACAGGTATAAAAACATGCCACAATCGCCACACCGTCGGATCGTGTCTGGTCCCGCCTTGGGAGGTTCCATGCATCGCCCACCGACCTCCTATCCCGTCCGTGAAGCCAATCTTGCGGCAAGAGCCGACCTCAGACGATACGCCTTCGCGTGCATATTGCCACTATCCACGCAACACCACGCAAGCCCAACCACTTGGAGATCTCAACCCATTGACATCTGAATCTACGTACGGATATAATCCGTACGTAGATTCAGAAAAAATTGGATTTGCCATGTCCGCGACAACGGCATCCCGCGACGACAGGATCGAACTGCGAGCGACCAGGGAAGAAAAACAACTCCTGGCGACAGCCGCCGCCTATGAAAGGTTGGACGTGACCAGCTTTATCATGCGGAACGTCCTGCCCGCCGCCCGCGAGGTGGTGGACCGGGCCGAACGTATTGTGCTCGACGAGCGTGACACCGCGCGCGTGCTGGCCTTGCTAGAGAACCCGCCCAAGCCGACTCCTGCTCTGATGGCCGCCGCGCGCCGCCGCCTCGCCCGTTCCTGACCCCGCCCTTGGATTGGCGCGAAGAACCCATTGGCCGGCATCACGACCGCAAGAGCTTCGATTGCGGAGCGGCCGACCTCAACACGTATCTCGCCCGCTACGCCCGCCAGAACCACGAGTCCGGCGGGGCCAAGACCTTCGTCCGGGTGTCGCCAGCGGTGCCAACACGCATCCTGGGTTACTATACCATCAGTCCCGGCGCTATCGCGTTCGCCCGCGTGCCGGCAAACCTGACTAAAACCCTCGGCCGGTATGAAGTACCAGTGTTTCGGCTTGGACGCCTCGCCGTGGACCGGTCCGTGCAAGGACAGGGACTTGGCGGCGACTTGTTACTGGCGGCCGGCGAACGGGCGCTTGCCGTGGCGGCGGAAGTGGGTGGCGTCGCCCTAGCCATCGACGCGAAAGATGACGATGCGGCGCGCTGGTACCAAAGGTTCGGCGCCCTGCCGCTGCTGGACGATCCGCTCAAGCTCATACTCCCGCTCTTCGTCATTGCCGATGCGATCGGCGCGGCCGGAAAACAGCGAACTTGACCGAATTCCGTGAGGAAGTGTCCCGACACCGGACAAGTCGACAGTCTCTGCCTCGCGGTCAGCACGAATGCCGGCTATTGGATGCTGGCCCCCGGCTTGCGCCGGGGCAGGCTCCGCCAGCATGACGCCATTATTTTGGGTCGTAGGTAACTTCTTCACAGCCTCTACAGCCGCAGACCGACGCCGCAGTCGGTCTTCTGGTTCGCGCCGCCGCGGCATTCGACGAACGCCCGGTCGCAGGCCGAGAGCGCCAGGCCCGCCAGAACCATCATCACGCCGCCGCGGGTCGCGAAATATCGTCGCATGACGTCAGCATAGGGCAGATTTCGCCGGATTTCGGCGGCATTCCACGGCTGTGCAGGTGACAGCGGCGCGACACGCGGTCTAAAGTCGCGGCCTTGGTTAACGACCACCGGGACATCGAGGGAGCACGGCATGGCCGGCAAGGACATCAACATCCAATGCGACGATGGCGAATTCATGGGGTATCTGGCGCTGCCGGCATCCGGCGGCGGTCCCGGCATCGTCGTGATCCAGGAAATCTTCGGCGTGAACGCCGTGATGCGCGAGATCACTGACATGTATGCCGACGCCGGCTTCATGGCGCTGTGCCCTGATCTGTTCTGGCGTCAGGAGCCCGGCGTCAACATCACCGACCAGTCCGAGGAGGAATGGCAGAAGGCGTTCCAGCTCTATCAGGGCTTCGACGTCGACAAGGGCATCGCCGACATCGGCGCCAGCATCGCCGCGCTGCGGGCCATGGACGGCTGCACCGGCAAGATCGGCTCGACCGGCTATTGCCTCGGCGGCCTGCTGGCCTATCTGACGGCCTGCCGGACGGACGCCGCCGCCTCGGTCGGCTATTACGGCGTCGGCATCGAGGAGAAGCTGGACGAAGCCGCCGATATGGCCGGTCAGGTCATGTTGCATATCGCCGAGGAGGACGGCTTCGTGCCGAAGGAGGCGCAGGCCAAGATCAAGGACGCGCTCGGCGGCAACCCGAAGGTCACCATCCACGGCTATCCCGGCATGGACCACGCCTTCTGCCGCATGGGCGGCCAGCATTACGACCAGGCCGCGGCCGACACGGCGAACGGCCGCACGCTGGACTTCTTCCGGCAGCACCTGGCCTGATCCCGACCCGCGGACCGGCGCCCGTCCGGCGCCGGCTTCCGTTTCCAACGACCAATAAGCCGCTCAAAAAGGGGAAGCAGCATGAACGTAGGCGCAATCCAATTCGACAAGACAGGCGGCCCGTCGGTCCTGACCTGGCGCCAGGTCAAGCTCGGCAAGCCGAGGAAAGGCGAGGCGCTGGTGCGCCATACGGCCATCGGCCTGAACTATATCGATACCTATCACCGCTCCGGCCTCTATCCGCTGCCGCTGCCGAGCGGCATCGGCCTGGAGGGCGCGGGCGTCGTCGAGGCGGTCGGCGCCGGTGTCACCCACGTGAAGCCGGGCGACCGCGTCGCCTATGCCGGCGGCGTGCCCGGCGCCTATGCGGAGGCCCGCGTCATGGGCGCCGACAAGCTGGTCAAGATCCCGGCCAAGATCAGCGACGAGCAGGCCGCGGCGATGATGCTGCAGGGCATGACCACCGAATACCTGGTCCGCCGCACCTATCCCGTGAAGAAGGGCGACATGGTGCTGTTCCACGCCGCGGCCGGCGGCGTCGGCCTGATCGCGGGGCAGTGGCTGAAGGCCATCGGCGCGGTCGCCATCGGCACCGCCGGCGGGCCGGCCAAGTGCAAGCTCGCCAAGGCGCACGGCTATACGCACGTGATCGACTACAAGAAGCAGGACTTCGTCAAGCGGGTAAAGACCCTGACCAAGGGCGCCGGCGTGCCGGTGGTCTATGATTCCGTCGGCAAGGACACCTGGGACGGCTCGCTCGACTGCCTGGCACCGCGCGGCACCATGGTCAGCTTCGGCAACGCTTCCGGTCCGGTGGCGCCGATCGCGCCCGGTATCCTCTCGGCCAAGGGATCGCTCTATCTGACCCGGCCGACGCTGATGTCCTATACCGCGACCCGCAAGGACCTGGAAGGCTCGGCCAGGGCGCTGTTCAAGCTGGTGACCGGCGGCAAGATCAAAATCGAGATCAACCAGACCTATGCGCTGAAGGACGCCAAGAAGGCGCATCAGGACCTGGAAGCCCGCAAGACCACCGGCTCGACGATCCTGATCCCGTAGGAGACTGTTGGAAAACCGCCCGTGGGATCCCACGGGCGGCGGGACGGGCACGAGTCGCGGCCACAGCTCCCTCCTCTCGTTGATGCCCTCCTGGGTTGGACACTCGAGGAGGATTTACCGCCAAGGCGCCAAGACACCAAGGAACAGGCAGTCCGGATACCGTGCGGGCCGCGTGCTCTTGGTGCCTTGGCGTCTTGGCGGTGACATCCACTGAACCTACCACGTCGGCGACGCGATCCGGCGCGTCATTCCCCGCCGATGGGGAGATCGTCCGGAAATGGCCTTGCCGGCGTTACTTCGCCGGCAGGCGTTCCGCCAGCAGGTCGCGCAGGTCGCGCACCTCCTGGCGGAGCTCGCCGAGCTGCCGCTGCATGGCTTCGGCGTCAGCGTGTGCCGCCTCTTCGATGGCGGCGCTGGCTTCCTTCAGCTCGGCCTCGTGCTCGGACTGCATGGCGCTGACGACCACGGCGATGAACAGGTTCAGCATGGTGAAGGTGGCGATCAGGATGAACGGCACGAAGAAGGCCCAGGCATAGGGATAGACCTCCATCACCGGCCGCACGATGCCCATCGACCAGCTTTCCAGCGTCATGATCTGAAACAGCGAATAGACACTGGCCGGCACGGACCCGAACCAGTCGGGAAAGCCGGCGCCGAACAGCTTGGTCGCCATCACGCCGGCGACATAGAAGATCAGCACCAGCAATGCCGCGATCGAGCCCAGCCCCGGCACCGCGGCGAGCAGCGCCTGCACGACAATGCGCATGCTCGGCACGACCGAGATCAAGCGCAGCACGCGCAGGATGCGCAGCGCCCGCAGCACCGAGAAGCCTTCCGTCGCCGGCACTAGCGCCACGCCGACGACCAGGAAGTCGAATATGCTCCAGGGATCGCGGAAGAAACGCCAGCCATGGGCCAGCAGCCGCATGCCGACCTCGAGCACGAAGACCGCCAGGATGACGCGGTCGACGGCGATCAGCACCGGCCCGGCGAACGCCATGGCCGTGGGCGAGGTTTCCAGGCCCAGCGTCACCGCGTTGACCGTGATCAACGCGATGATCAGGCGCTGAAACCAGGCCCGCGCGACGAATTCGCCCAGCCGGACCCGCCATGCGGCGCGTCCGCCGGTCTCGGTCGTGGTCATTGGTCCGCCCCCGGCGCCGCCACGCCCGGCGGGATCAGGTGTTCATAGAGTCGAAGAACTCGTCGTTGCTCTTCGTACCCTTCAGCTTGCCGAGCAGGAACTCCATCGCGTCGACCGTGCCCATGGGATTGAGGATGCGGCGCAGCACCCACATCTTCGACAGCGCGCCCTTGTCGACCAGCAGCTCTTCCTTGCGGGTGCCGGACTTGGTGATGTCCATGGCCGGGAACACGCGCTTGTCCGCGACCTTCCGATCCAGAACGATCTCGGAGTTGCCGGTGCCCTTGAACTCCTCGAAGATGACCTCGTCCATGCGCGAGCCGGTGTCGATCAGCGCCGTCGCGATGATGGTCAGCGAGCCGCCTTCCTCGATGTTCCGGGCGGCGCCGAAGAACCGCTTCGGGCGCTGCAGGGCATTGGCGTCCACGCCGCCGGTCAAAACCTTGCCGCTGGAGGGCACGACGGTGTTGTAAGCTCGTGCCAGACGCGTAATGGAATCCAATAAGATCACGACATCGCGCTTATGTTCAACCAACCGCTTGGCCTTCTGGATGACC
>JANQKO010000644.1 GCA_028281075.1 Alphaproteobacteria bacterium
ATACAACTGGCACAGACCTCATGCTAGCTTGAAAGCCAAAACACCAATCAGCAGACTCCGTCTAGCCGAGGACAACCTATTGAGGCTCCACAGCTAGTCCGGCATCTCGCTCAGGAACGTCTCGATCTCGGCCCGGCGGGGCAGGTCGGCGCCGCGGCGGGCGCAGGTCAGCGCCGCGGCGACGGCGGCGAAGCGGGCCGCCTCGGCAAGGCGGCCCGCGTCCCAGGGTCCGCCCGCGCCGTCGGCCAGCAGGGCCGAGAGCAGGGCGGCCTGGAAGGCGTCGCCGGCGCCGACCGTGTCGACGACTTCGACAGCCGCCGCCGGCGTGTCGACGCGCGTTTCCGACGTCCAGACCGTGACGCCGCGTTCGGCCTGCGTGAAGGCGACGGCCCGCGCGCCTTGGTCGAGCCAGTCGGCGGCCTGACGCTCGGGATCGGCGCCGGGATAGAGCAGCGCCATGTCCTCGTCGCTGATCTTGATCAGGTCGGCCGCCGCCGCGAACAGCGCCACCCGTTCGCGCCAGAGGTCGATGTCGGGCTCGACGCCCGGCCGCACGTTGGGGTCGAGCGAGATGAACCGCCGGCCCTTCTCGCGCGCCG
The DNA here is from genome assembly GCA_028281075.1 of Alphaproteobacteria bacterium. Classification (GTDB taxonomy): domain Bacteria; phylum Pseudomonadota; class Alphaproteobacteria; genus JANQKO01. The sequence goes on from JANQKO010000644.1 coordinate 600, forward strand.
CCAGCATCGCCAGCGCTCCGGCCGTCGGTTGCGCCACGAGGGCGTAAGAGCCGAAATGCAGGCAGTCGGCGGCGCCGAGATCCGCCGGCAGGTCGGCCGCGGTCAGCGCCCGGTCCGCCGCGCCGTCGCCATAGAAGGCGTAAGCCGGCGCGCCGCCGTGGCCCAGGCTGACGAGGCCCAGCGTGGTCGGTGCCGGCTTCCGCACGATCAGCCGGTCGGAGACGTTCTCGGCCGCCAGCACGGCGGCCAGGCGGTCGCCGAGAAAGTCCGTCGACAGCCCGGTCAGCAGCGCCACCGGCCGGCCGAGCCGGGCCAACCCGACGGCGACATTGAACGGCGAGCCGCCGGCCCGTGCCGCCAGCGGCAGCGTCGAGCTCGCGGGCGCGACGTCGCCTTCCAGAAAGACGTCGAACAGCGCTTCGCCACAGACCACGAACATGATCGGTCCTCCGTCAGGCCGCTTCCGACTCGGTTTTGGACAGTGGTTTCACAGCTATCTACGCCGGTAGATCTCTTCCCGGTCCAGGCGCATCCCGCCCAGATCGAGTCCGTCCGCGTGCAATCGCTGCATTTCTGCAAACGCTTCCTGCCAATTTGGATCTGTTCGCTTGTCGCGTTGATGTGGCGCAAGCCGTGCCACCGGCCGACCATGCCGTGTAATGACATAAGACTCGCCAGTGCGCTCGATCTCCTGAATGAGCTTCATGAAGCCTTTCTCGGCAGTTTGAATGGAGACCCTCTTCATCCCGTGTGTCCAATCTCGCTTGTCGTTCGAAGGGCCGATCACTTCGAGCCGCCTGCGCCGTCTGTCGGCGCCAAGCGTCGGTGACCGGAGGTTCAAGTCGGCCGCACCAGCACCCGCCGTTCCTCCTCCACCACGTCGCGCACGCAGCAGCCTTCGACATGGTCGTTGACCAGGCCCATGGCCTGCATGAAGGCATAGACGGTGGTCGGGCCGACGAAGCGCCAGCCCCGCTTCTTCAAATCCTTGCTCAGGGCCGTCGACGCCGGCGTCTTGGCGAGCGCGCCCAGCACGGCGCGGGTGAGCTCGGCCGGCCGGTCCTCGGGCGCCGGTTCGTGGCGCCAGACATAGGCCGCGAGCGAGCCGCATTCGTCGCGCAGCGCGCGGGCACGCTTGGCGTTGTTGATGGTGGCCTCGATCTTGCCGCGATGGCGGATGATGCCGGCGTCCCGCAGCAGGCGCTCGACGTCTTTCTCGGTGAAATCGGCGACGCGGTCGATGTCGAAGCCGGCGAAGGCCGCGCGGAAGTTCTCGCGCTTGCGCAGGATCGTCAGCCAGCTCAGGCCGGACTGGAAGCCCTCCAGGCAGATCTTCTCGAACAGCCGCGTGTCGTCGGTTACCGGCCGGCCCCATTCCTCGTCGTGATAGGCGAGATAGTCGTCGAGCCCGCCATGCCACCAGCAGCGCGCCTTGCCGTCCGCGCCAATCAGCAACCCGTCGTCCGCGCCATCCGCCATCTACGCCCCTCGTTTGTTCGCTTGCCCTAAATAGGATTTACCGCCAAGACGCCAAGGCACCAAGGGGCGGGCGGTCCGGCCGCCTTGCCGGGTCCGCGACGCGACCCGGTTATCAGAAGGGCACGTCGCCCACGATGGTGCAGCGGCGGATGACGCGGGCCTCGGTCGTGGTGTCGTATTCGGTCGCCCGGTGCTGCAGGCAGCGATTGTCCCAGACCACGAAGTCGCGCGGCCGCCAGCGGTGGCGGTAGACGTTGTCGGGCCGGATCGCCAGCCGGTTCAGTTCCTCGATCAGCGGCCGGCCGGCCGCGAACGGCGCGCCGGCGACGTGCGAGGCATGGTCGCCCAGGAACAGGCACTTGCGGCCGGTCTCGGGATGGGTGCGCACGATCGGCTGGTCGACGGGCGGCACCGCGGCCTTCTGCTCGTCGGTCATCGGCTCGTCGCCGTGGCGCAGGTTGCGCGAGAAGTCGAGGCTGTGGACCGCCCGCAGGTCGGCGATGCGGTCCTTCATGGTGGAATCCAGGCCCGCGTAGGCGGCATACATGTCGGCATAGTGGGTCTCGCCGCCCGTCGACGGAATGGCCTCGGCGTAGAGCATGGTCGCCTGGCCGGTGCGGCGCTGCCAGGAACCGTCGGTGTGCCAGGCGAGCGTGCCCTTGTCCGGGTGCTTGCCCGTGGGCTTGCCGTCCGCGTCGACGTTCGACAGCCGGTAAAGCTCGGGATGGCCGTCGGCGTGGTACTGGTTCATCACGTGCACCTGGACCTCGCCGAAGCGGCGGGCGAAGGCGACATGGGCGGCGGGCGGCAGGTCCTGGTCCCTGAACAGCAGGAGTTGGTGATCGAGGAACGCCCGATAAATGGCGGCGAACAGGTCGTCGCGCATCGGCGCCGACAGGTCGACGTTCAGCACCTCGGCGCCGAGCGCCGGCGACAGCGGGCGCAACTCGATGGCGTGCTCGGGTTCGGCTTGTTGTCGCGGCATGGCCTCTATCCTTCCCGGCGCCCATGTTTCCGCAAAGCCGCCCGTCCCGCAACGGCGTTGACAGGGCCGGCGCTGTCGGCCGAAAACCGCAGGCGAGATCCCAAACATGCAACCAACGACAGCCAGCAACGGAGAGAGTGTCATGAGCGAGCGTTACGCCAAGTACAAGGCCTTCGACATCGCCAGCGTCGTTCGACTCTCCTTCCTCCCCGTGTTGCTCACACTGTTCCTGGTCAGCGTCCTCGACACGTTGGGGACGCTCGTCGGGCTCGGCTCGGCCGGAAACATGCTGGACGAGCGCGGGGACTTCCCCGAGATCGAGCGTCCGATGATGGTGAGCGCCCTCTCCTGCGTGTTCGGGTCGCTCGTGGGCACGTCGACCAGCGGCGCCTTCATCGAGTCGGCGACCGGCATTCGCGAAGGGGCGCGAACCGGGCTGGCCGCCGTGACCACGGCGACGCTCTTTCTCGCCACCCTCTTCTTCATCCCGCTCGTCGAACCTCTCCAGCAGCTGGAATATGCCTACGCGCCCGCGTTGCTCTCGGTCGGGGTCGCCATGTTGCCCGCCCTGCGCGGGATCGACTTCGAGGATCCCACCGAGCTCGTTCCCTCCGTCGCCACCCTCGCGATGATGGTATTCACGTTCAACATCGCCAACGGCCTCACCGCGGGCCTGGCCCTGTATCCCTTCCTCAAGACGGCCACCGGACGGGCGGCCGAGGTTCCCGCCGGCGCCTGGCTGTTGAGCCTTCTCTGCCTGCTCTACTACGGATTCGGCCTACCCCACTGAAGCCACGTGCCAGGGCCGCTTGACCGGTCGGCCCGCGACACCGATGGTGGTCGGATGTCTTGGCTCGGGCGGCTGGCACGTACGCCCGCGGTTCACTTCGTGATCGCGGGCATCGTGCTTTTCACGATCGACCGCTACTGGGCCTTTCAAGAGCAGCGGGAGCTCCGCGACCCGCGCAATCGGCCGGTGGTGATCGCCGCC
>JANQKO010000646.1 GCA_028281075.1 Alphaproteobacteria bacterium
GGGGGGCCAGCATCTCGGGCGCGACGCGGGCCAGCGCGTCGGCGGCCCGCCGCCGCGCGGTCCCGTCCTCGTCCCGGATCACCGCCAGCAGCCGCTCGACGCCGCCGGGTCCGATCCGGCCCAGGGCGTCGAAGACCTGGACGTCGAGCGTCTGGCCGAACTCGTCGGCCCGCGCGGCCAGCAGATCGCCGATGGCCGCGCCGACGCCCATCTCGCCCAGCGCCGCGATGGCCGCGACCTGGACGTCGAGCCAGTCCTCCCAGTCGCCGGCCTCGTCCTCCCAGGCGACGCGGTCGTCGCTGCGCGACAGCACCAGCGACCGCAGCAGCTCGACCGAGTCCCGGTCGTTCAGGCGGGCGAGCGCACGGACCGCGGCCAGCTTGACCTCGCGTACCGGATCGCCCTCCAGCGACCGGCGGATCGTCCCGGCGTCCTCGGGTCGCGCGACACGTTCCAGCGCCGTCATCGCATCGCTGCGGACATCGGGATCGGGGTCCAGCAGGGCATCGACCAGGACCGCCCGGCGGTCCCGCGGATCGTCGACGACCGCCGGCAGCGCCCTTGCCGCCGCGCTGCGCAGCAGTTCGTTGCCGCTCGCCAGGTAGCGCCGGATGACGGCAAGCGGCGCGCCGTCCCCGGACTCCTCGACCGCCTCGGCCCCCATCTCGTTCTCCCCGCCGGATGCGTTCGCGGCTAGGCGATGTCGCGGCGGGCGAAGGACATCGAGCGGAACTGCGTCTTGTAGGGACTTTCGCCCATCTTGCGCACCTTGCCGACGCCCATCTTGTAGTTGTAGTTGCCGCTGATCCAGTCCACGACCCGGCCGGCGAGGGCGTTCGCCGGCTGCGCCGTGTGCAGGAAGTCCATGTAGCCGAGATTCTCCTTGACCGCCGGCGTGACGATCGCCACCGCGGTGATCGAGGCGCGGGTCAGCTCGATATGCCCGTTCCGCAGCAGCGCGGCGAAATCGAAGTCCGATCCCTCGACGCCGACGATAGTGTCCTTCTGCACTGGGATGCGGTCGGAATAGACCTGCACGTAGTCGCCCGATTCGATGCCGCGCGCCGCGGCCACCGTCGGGTGCAGCTCGATCCAGTTCTCGGGCCAGCGCTGCACGATATAGGGCCGGCGCCGGTCGTCGTAGCCCGACTGCCAGCGCTCGTTGATCCGGCCCGACGAGATCCAGATCTCGCCCTCGCGCGGCTTCAGCCATTCCCAGTAGCTGGCGAACAGGTCCCAGGGCGCCTTCTGGATGTTGCACTTGCCGGTCTGGCTGTTGAAGTGCGTCAGCTTCTTGTTGAAGACGTTGGCGCCCCGCGGGCCCTCGGCCGGCAGCACGCGGTTCACGTCGTGCAGGCGCTTAGTCTCGACCAGGTTGCCGTCGGCGTCCATCAGCACCGGCCCCTGGATGCCGTTGGTGCCGAACTCGGCGAACTTCTCGTGCAGCGTCTTGCCCTCGCGCCGCGCGGCCACGAGCACCATGTTGAAGTCCTTGCGAGACCCGCGGGAATGGCGGGCGCCCTCCTCCAGCACGTCGTTGGAGTTGCGCCAGTCGAAGCCATCGAAGCCCATCTTCCGGGCCAGCCGCGCGATGATCCACCAGTCCGGCCTGGCGTCGCCCGGCGCGTCATAGAACTTCGGATAGAGCCGCAGGCGCCGCTCGCCGTTGGCCCGCGTGAAGGTGTCCTCGCCCCAGCCCGAGGCCGGGAAGACGATGTCAGCATAGCGCGCGCCGATCGGGTCGACCAGATAGATGTCCTGGTTCCAGACCACCATGCCGCCGGAATCCACCCGCCGCTTCAGGGTGTCGACGATGTCCTGCTTCTCGAAGGACATGACCTGGTGCGGGTTGCGCGTGGTCAGTTCGTCGAACTTCGCCTGCAGCGACTGGCTGCCGCACATCGCCTGCACCCAGGTCGTGCCGATGACATGGGCGAGCCGGGTATGGCCCGACATCAGGTAGCGGTCGGTGTCCATGGCCCGCCGCCGCCGGCCCGGCAGCTTCTCCGGCGACTTGTTGCGCGGGTAGCCGCCGCCCCGGAGGCCGCCGCGCTGGTGCCCGCCGGCCCGGCCGATCACCTGCCCGGGCCGGCCGCCGGCGCCGCAGACGATGCCCAGCGACGAGATCGCCTGGGTGTTGCCGGTGTTGTTCGACCAGTAGAAGCCCTTCTCGATCATGATCGAGGTCTTGGGCCGGGTGCCGTCGGCGCGCGGCTTTGCCATCCATTCCGCGGCGGTGTGGATCTTCCGCACGTCGATCTGGGCCATCTCGGCCGCGACCTCGGGCCTGGCATAGTCCTGCTTCAGCAGCCAGGCCTTCCAGTCCTCGAAGCCCTTGGTCTGGAACTTGCCCCAGGTGGTGCGCCACTGCCATGGCGTGTTGCGCGTGCCCTGGCCGAAGCCGGAGGACGATTCCCACTTGTTGTTGACCCATTTCCGAATCCACTCGGCGTCTTCCCAGCCGTTCTCGACGATGACCCGCGCGATGGCCAGCACCACCGGCAGGTCGGTGCCGGGCTGGATGTCCAGCAGCAGGCCGCCGTTCTTCTCGGCGTAGGCGACCCCGCCCGTGCGCCGCGGCAGCAGGAAGATCGCCTTCTGCCCGTTCTGGATCGCCGGCATGATGAAGTCGGTGAACAGGATGGTCTTCGATTCGTAGGGGTCCGTGCCGCACATCAGCAGCGTCTCGGCGTCGGCCCAGTCGTCGTAGCTGGGGCCGAAATTGTCGAAGCCCGCGTCGCGGAAACCCGGCGTCGAGGTCACGTCCGACGGCGTGTCGTGGAAGGTGAAGTTCGCCGTCCGCACATGCCGCAGCGCGTATTTCGTGATCGCGTAGGTGTTCTCCATATAGCCGTAGGAGAAGGTCTTGACGCCGTAGGCGTTGGTGCCGTGCTTCTCCAGCACGTAATTGCCGACCTCGGCCGCGATATCGAGCGCGAAGTCCCAGGTCACCGGCATCAGAACGCCGAACATCCGCACCATCGGCGATTTCAGCCGGTCGCGGGTCGGCGTCTGCGGGTTATAGACCTTCTGCGCGATCGCCCCGCCGCGGATCGACGAGTTGCCGGAATAGTTGACGAATTCGGTGTCCTTGTCGGGAATGATCACGACGTGGTGGGGCTCGCCGTTGTGCAGCACGATGTTGTGCTGGTTGGGCGCGACCCAGGCCCCCAGCGGCGCGACCGGGAAGTCCTCGCCGAAGGCGTTCTCGGCCGCCCGGGGCCCGCCCACCTTGCCGCCGGCGACGGGCCAGCGGTAGACCTTGTAGCCGCAGGCGACGATGCAATAGTCGCAGGCTGTCGAGATGACGTCGGCATCCGGCGGCGGCAGCGGGACGGCGGTTTCCGGAACGTAATACGGCGTGGACATCGGCGTGCCTCCTCAGCCCTGCAGGTTGTCGAAGCGGCCGTAGATCAGGCCGAACATGCCGACGGCGTAGATCTCGTCGCCCTCCAGCTCCAGCAGCACCTGCGGCAGCGACTGGTAGGCCTGGCCCGAGATGAAGATGCCGTGGCGCGTCAGGTCGAAGGTGGTCAGGTGCAGCGGACAGGGGCCGAGCGCCTTGTCGGCGGCCTGGTAGGTGCCCTGCAGCGGCCCGCCCTGGTGGGTGCAGGTGTAGTTGAAGGCCACCACGTCGTTATCCGGCCCGATGCCGCCGCCGGCCTCGCGGCCGAGCTTGACCAGAATCGATTCCGCGTATTCGCCCTCGTCGGGATATTCGAAGTCGAAGGGCTCGTCGACCCGCAGGTCGCTCAGCCGGGCGATCAGCTTGCGCGGATAGGTGGCCACCGCGGCCGGCGTCTGCGCCGCGGCCAGGCCGGGGACGCCGACCATGACCACGGCGGTGGCGATGCCGCCGGTCAGCAGGAACTGGCGCCGGTTCATCAGGCAGCGGCGGGTGCCGGCCTTTTCCGCTTCCCCGTTCTCGCCATTGATGGCGGCGCGGATCCTCGGCTCTAGGTGTCTCATCTCTCTGCGTCCCCTGTTCAGTTCTGCGCCACGGGCAGCGGTTCCATGGCCGGAAGCTCGGGATCGTCCGGCAGGATTTCGTCGCCGCTCAGGCTTTCCAGGAAAGCCACCAGATCGTCGATTTCCGCGTCGGTCAGGCCGAGCGGCCGGATCAGCGGCGATTTGTTCGCCGCGAATTCGTTCTCGCCGCCGCCCCGGTTGTAGAACGCCACGACGTCGCGCAGCGTCTCGACCATGCCGTTGTGCATGTAGGGGAAGGTGTATTTGGTGTAACGCAGGGACGGCACCCGGAACTTGCCCATGTCGCTTTCCTGCTTGGTGCGGAAATAGAGGCCCGGGTCGTCCTTCAGCTTGCGGTACTTGGCTTCGGTGACGCCCTTGGCATAGAGCTCGAAGCGGAAGGTGATCTGGGCCACCGGGTCGTCTTCCCAGCCGTCATAGGGCGGCACGCCGGTATTGTAGTAGGCCTGGTTGGTCAGCAGCGGGCCGTCGTGGCAGGCGATGCAGTTCGCCTTGCCCGCGAACAGCGCCAGCCCCCGCTTCTGCCGCGCGGTCAGGGCGTCGTCGTCGCCGCGCATATAGTCGTCGAACGGCGTGTCCGTCTGCACCAGCGTGCGCTCGTAGGCGGCGATGGCCATATAGGCATGGCGGATGCTGGGCCAGTCGTCGCCGAAGACGGCCCGGAAGGCCTCGCGGTATTCCGGCACGAAGGCCAGCCGCGCCTCCATCATGTCGTCCTCGCCGTTGCCGGCGACGCCGCCGCGGGCGGCCGAGCGCGCCTGGTGCTCCAGGCTGCCGCTGGCGCCGGCCCAGAACAGCTTGCCGTAATAGGCCGAGTTGATCACGGTCTGGCTGTTGCGCCAGTGGGTCGTGCCGGGATAGCCGAAGCTGATCGGCGCCTGCACGCCCCAGCCGGCCTCGGGCCGGTGGCAGGCCGAGCACGGCATGCCGGCGTTCCCCGACAGCAGCGGATCGAAGAACAGCTTCTTACCCAGCGCGATCTTCGCCGGCGTCATCGGGTTGTCGGCCGGAACCGGCGGCGGCCCCAGCGCCGCCAGGCCCTCGGGCCGCGGGTTGTCCTGGGCCAGCGCGGCGCCGGCGGCGAAGGCGGCCAGCGCGAGGGCGGCAACGGTGATGCGTGTCGTCATGGCGGCCTCCCTCAGTTCGCCACGTTGCGCCAGTCTTCGATCAGCGCGTAGTCGTAGTCGTCCGCGCGCCAGACATAGGCGTCGATATCGAAGCTGTCGCCGGACAGGCTCTCCAGGAAGGCCACGAGATCGGCCTTCTCGGACGGCACCAGGCCGAGCGGTTTCAGCCGCGGATCCTTCAGCGGATCGCCGCCGCCGCCCCTGTCATAGAAGTCGACGACCTCTTCCAGCGTCTCGAACAGGCCGTTATGCATGTAGGGCGCGGTCCAGGTGAGCTCGCGCAGCGTCGGCGTCAGGAACGAGCGGCGCGTCTCGTCGCGGTGGGTGCGGATATAGGCGCCCAGGTCCTGGCGCAGGTTCATGTAGTTCGGCACGCCGAAGAACTTGGCATAGGTGACGAAGGCCGAGTGCCGCTCGGGATCGGACCAGATGTCGGGGTTGTCCGGCACGCCGATATTGTGCGGCCGGTCGTCGGTGAACCGGCCGCCGGCATGGCAGGTCGAACACCGGCCCTTGCCCTCGAAAATCGCCTGGCCCCGCAGCGCCGCGGCCGACATGGCACCGGTGTCGTAGGGCGCGTTGCGCGACTGGATCGTCTTCATGAAATCCATCAGGGCATTGCGCGCGCCGCCGTTCGACGGCTCGGACATACCCGCCGCCCCGAACATCTCGACATAGACCGGGTCCTGCTTGAGACGCTCCTGCATGATGCGCATGTCCATGTTCATCAGGTAGGTCTCGGTGATCATCTCGCGGGCGGTGTCGTTGAGGTTGGTGCCGAGCCGCCCGTCATGCATCCAGGCGTCGCGGAACCCGACATTGGCCAGCGTCGGCGCGTTGCGGAAATGCGCCGCGCCGGTATAGGCGGCCGAAAGCGGCCGCCCGTCCGTGAAGGCCTTGTCGGGATGGTGACAGCTCGCGCAGGCCAGCGACGTGTCGCCCGACAGGCGGGCGTCGTAGAACAGGCGCTTTCCCAGTTCGGCCCGCGCCGCGTCGACCTTCAGCGGCGGCGCCGGAGTGACCGCCTCCTGTGCCATGGCGGCATTGCCCAGAAGCAACGCGGCCGCCAGCAGGATTCTCGGGATCATGCGGGGTCTCTCCTCTGCCTGCCATCGCCGCCGGCCGACCCGCCCCAGATCGAAAGGTGGCGCTATTGTTCTTTGCCGACCCGACGCCCCGCCGCCGATCGGTATCAAGGCGGCCATGGCCGGCGCTTCGCATTTATCTGTGGCGCCGGATCGAAGTGGCCGCCTTGATCCAGGTCATTACCCGCGGCCACGAAACGCGGCGACGGCCGCGACCCGGCCTTCGGAAAGCCACGCGCCGAACGCAGGGCTGTGCTGCAAACAAAGCAGTGGCGGGTTACCGAAAAAGCGACGATTTCAGGCGACACTGCCGCCGTTCCCGGGCTCGCCCTTTCGCCATGCCGGTGCCGTCATGCGTCTCAGTGCACATTTCAGTGGATATCAGTCGTCGACCGCGGCGCGGGGTATCGTCAACATCCTCCTGGCCGTGGCCCTGTTCGCCGTCATGGACGCGATCGTGAAATGGCTGTCGGCTTACTACCCGATCGCGCAGCTCGTGTTCTTCCGCAGCCTGCTCGCCTTCGTGCCGCTGTCGGTGCTGATCGTCCGCGACGGCGGCTGGCGGGACTTGCGGACGTCGCGGCCCGGCGGCCATATGCTGCGGTCACTGATCGGCCTTGCCTCGATGGCGCTCTTCTTCTGGGCCTTCGCCGTCCTGCCGCTGGCCGACGCCGTGGCGATCTCGTTCTCCGGACCGCTGTTCCTGACGTTGCTGTCGATCCCGCTGCTGGGCGAGAAGGTCGGGCCCCGGCGCTGGCTGGCGGTGCTGGCCGGCTTCGCCGGCGTGCTGCTGATCGTGCGCCCGGGCAGCGGCCTGTTCGGCCTGACGGCGCTGATCCCGGTCGGCGCGGCCCTGGGCTTCGCGCTGGCGATGATCTGCGTGCGCCGGCTCAGCGTCAGCGAAAGCAACACCGCGATCGTGTTCTATTTCACGCTGACCTGCACGGCCGTCAGCGGGCTGGCGCTGCCGTTCGAGTGGGTGACGCCGGCGCCCGGGCACTGGCTGCCGCTGGTCGCCATCGGCCTGATCGGCGGCACGGCGCAATTGTTCATGACCCAGGCCTTCCGCCTGGCCCCGGCCTCGACCGTGGCGCCGTTCGAATACACGGCGATCGTCTTCGCGCTGCTGTTCGGCGCGCTGATCTGGCACGAGATCCCGGACGCCGGCATGCTGGCCGGCACCGCCATCGTGATCGCCAGCGGCCTCTACATCCTGCACCGCGAACTGCTGCGCAAGGGCGCGCCGACGCACGCCACGGCCGCGGCCCGCGGCGCCGTCGCCGGCGCGCAGCAGGCCGAGGATTGACCCCGCCGCGGCAGATCGCGTAAAGCCGGCCGATGTCCGAGCCCTCCGCCCCGGCGCTCAGCCGCGAGACCGCCACCGCCCTGCTGCGCGATAAGTTCGCGCCCTGGGTCCAGGCCCTGAACCTGTCGATCGAGGAGATCGGTCCCGACGGCGTCGCCATGCGCCTGCCCTATTCCGACGACCTCTGCCGCACCGGCGGGCTGATCTGCGGCCAGGCGATGATGACACTGGCCGATACCTGCATGGTCTTCGTCGTCTCGGCAGCGCTCGGCGGCTTCCGCGAGATGGCGACGGCGAGCCAGAACACCAGCTTCTTCCGCCCGGCCATCGGCACCGACGTCATCGCCCGTGGCCGGGCCTTGAAGACCGGCCGGCTGCTGGTGTTCGGCGAGGTCACGCTCTACGTCGACGGCGACGACCGGCCCGTGGCCCAGGCCACCAGCACCTACGCCCTGCCGCCGCCGAAAAGCTAACCCGTCAGCTTCGGGGTGATCCAGTCGACCACCTGCCGGCGCTGGTCGCGGTCGTAGAGGAACATCAGGCCGACGGTGCCGTCGGACAGGTGCACGACGCGGGCCGCCAGCGGGTCGATCTCGTCCAGCTCCAGCACGACGATCTCGTCCTCGTCGACCCGCGCCTCGGTGACGACGCGGGCGCCGCCCTGCGAGATGTCGCGGACCCGGCAGCCGCTCGCCGCCGCGCGGGCGAACAGGCGCGCCGGCAGGTCGGTCTGCCAGCGCGGCCGGCAGCGCCGGTCGACCTTGGGATAGGCCCAGGAAGTGCTGGCGGCCTGTTGCGTCATCGGTCCGGTCGGCTGTTGCGGGAGCCGGCGATGTCGGGACCGTCCGGCGCCGCGCAGTCTGGCGCAGAGCGGTAAAGAATTGCTGAAATCAATCCGCGCCGGCGGCGGGCCGCGCCGGCAGATACTGGGCCAGGGCCGACAGCAGCGACACCGCGGCGATCACCTGGAAGGCCGTCGCGTAGCTGCCCGTCGCCGCGACCAGCGCGGTGAAGGAGGCCGGGCCGACGACCAGGCCGAAATAGGTGAAGAACAGCGTGCCGCCGGTGGCCGCGCCGACCTGTCCGTCGGGCGCGATGCGGGCCACCTCGGCCAGGAACACGCCGTTCCAGCCGGCGACCGTGGCGCCGACGGCGGCGCAGACGGCGGCGATGGCCCAGAACGGCCAGGCCGGCGTGAACTGGGTCAGCAGGCCGATCAGCAGGGCGCCGGCGATGCCGATCAGCGTCAACAGCGGCCGCGCCGCGATCACCTGGTCGGCGAGCCAACCCCATGCCACCCGCGCCACGACGCCGGCGATCTGCATGGCGGCGAAAGCGATCCCCGCCGTCACCAGGTCCAGGCCCACGACCTCGACCAGATAGGCGACCAGCACCGAGAAGACGCAGATCTGCAGCGACGAATAGGCGAACGACGCCACCGTCAGCCGGCGCAGCGGCCGGTTCGCCAGCAGCAGCCGCAGCGATGACCAGGTCGCCCGCATGGACAGGCGCTGGTCCGGCCGCCGGTCGTCGTCGCAGCGCGCCCGCAGCGGCTGCACCAGCGCGGCGCCGATGACGGCCATGGCCGTGGCGGCCCAGGCCGCCGCCTGCCAGCCATGGCCGGCGGCGATCGGCGGAATGATCAGCCCGGTCAGCATGCCGCCCAGCGGCGCGCCGGACTGCTTGATCGAGAACACCAGCCCGCGCATGTTCGCCGGCGTCACCCGCGCCAGCACATGGCTGCCGGCGGGCGTGTTCGGGCCGTAGCCCAGGCCGATCAGCACCGCGCCGACCAGGACCGCGGCCAGCGTGCCGGACGTGGTCAGCAGCAGGGCCAGCGCCGACAGCAGCAGCCCCACCTGCACCGTGCGGATGGCGCCATAGCGCCGAATGACGGTGCCGATCCCGGCCGAGACGAACATCGCCACCAGGAAGACGATGGAGGTATAGGCGCCGATGGCGCTGGCGTCGATGCCGAGATCCCGGGCCACGACGGGCGCCATCACCGGCACCGCCAGGAACAGGATGACCGAGACGGTCTGCAGCAACGTCATGCCGGCAAGGGGCCAGAAGACCTGGCGCATGTGCGTTCCAAACGGTTCCGGGCGGATGGACGGGGCAGGTCCCGCATTTCAGCGTCCGGGACGGTGTCCGGTCAACCGCCCGCGCTTTGCCCCGCCGCCGGCAATGGCCATAATGGCGCCGCGAAAAAAGAACGACAGGGAAACGTCCGATGACGACGACAGATAGCCCCGGTGGCTTCAAGGTGCGGCCGTCCGAGCTGGGGGTCCATGGCCGGGGCCTGAAGCGGCCGGAATGCGTGCTGGCGACGGCGGCCGGCGACATCGTGGTCTCGCACTGGTCGCCGGACGGCGGCGGCGTCACCCAGATCCGGCCAGACGGCGGCCAGCGCGATATCACGGCGGCCGGCGCCATCGGCACCAACGGCTTCGCGATCACCGCCGAGGGCGACTTCCTGCTGGCCAACCTGCACGACGACGGCGGCGGCGCCTGGCGCTTGCGCCGGGACGGCGACCTGACGCCGTTCCTGCTGGAGATCGACGGCGCGCGCCTGCCACCGGCAAATTTCGTCGGCATCGACCGGAAAAACCGCGTCTGGATCACCGTCAGCACCCGGCTGACGCCGCGGGCGCGCGCCTACCGGCCCGATGCATCGGACGGTTTCATCATCCTGGTCGACGACCGTGGCGCGCGCATCGCCGCCGACGGCCTGGGCTACACCAACGAGGCCGTGGTCGACGGCAGCGGCGACTGGCTCTACGTCAACGAGACCTTCGGCCGGCGCATGTCGCGCTTCCGCATCGCCGGGGACGGCCGCCTGGGGCCGCGCGAAACCGTCGCCGAGTTCGGCCACGGCACCTATCCGGACGGCCTCGCCTTCGACGAGGCGGGCGGCGTTTGGCTGACCAGCGTGATCTCGAACCGCATCATCCGCATCGACGCTGACGGCGGCCAGCAGGTCATCCTGGAGGAATGCGATCCCGCGCGGCTCGACGTCATCGAGCGGGCGTTCCAGGCCGGCACCCTCGGCCGCGCGCACATGGATTCGATCGAGACCGAGGTCATGAAGAGCGTGTCGTCCATCGCCTTCGGCGGGCCCGACCGCAAGACCGCCTATCTCGGCAATCTGCTCGACGACAAGCTTTACACTTTCCGCAGCCCGGTCGCCGGGCTGAAACCGTCGCATTGGGAGATCGGCCTGTGAGCAACGAGATCGAGTTCCAGATCGCCGTCTTTCCCGGTGACGGCATCGGCATCGAAGTGATGGAGTCGGCGGTCGCGGTGCTCGACGCCGCGCGGGCCAGGGTCGGCGGCTTCAAGCTGGTGAATACCGAGCTTGAGGGCGGCGCCGGCTGCTACCGCGATACCGGCGTCGACCTGCCCGAGGAATCGCTGAAAGCGGCGGAAGCGGCCGACGCCATCCTGCTGGGCGCCATGGGCCTGCCCGACGTGCGCAAGCCCGACGGCACCGAGCTGGCGCCGCAGGTCGACATGCGGGTGCATTTCGACCTCTATGCCGGCGTGCGGCCGATCCGGACGATCCCGGGCGGGCCGAAGATCCTGGCCGACCCGCGGGCCGACCGGATCGACCTGATCCTGATCCGCGAGAGCACCGAAGGCCTGTTCGCGGCGCGCGGCAAGGGCGTGATCGAAGACGACCGCGAGGCCCGCGACACCATGGTGATCACCCGGCCGACCTCGGAGAAGCTGTTCGACTTCGGCTTTCGCCTCGCCGAACGGCGCAAGGCGAGCGGCCACGCCGGCAAGCTGACGCTGGTCGACAAGGCGAACGTCTTCACCTCGATGGCCTTCTTCCGCAAGGTCTTCGACGAGCGCGCCGCCGCCTTCCCCGGGATCACGGCCGAGCACCTCTATGTCGACGCCTGCGCGCTGGACCTGGTGCGCCGGCCCTGGGACTTCGACGTCCTGGTCACCGAGAACATGTATGGCGATATCCTGTCGGACCTGGCCGCCGGCCTGGTCGGCGGCATGGGCTTCGCGCCGTCCGCCGATATCGGCGACGACAACGCCGTGTTCCAGCCGAGCCATGGCACCGCGCCGGACATCATGGGCACGGGCAAGGCCAACCCGACGGCGATGATCCTGTCGGCGGCGATGATGCTGGACTGGCTCGGCCACCGGCACGGCGTCGAGGCCTGCGAGACCGCGGCGGCCATGATCGGCCGGGCGCTGGAAACCGGCATCGGCGACGGCCGCATCCGCACCTTCGATGCCGGCGGCGGGAACACCACGGCCGAGGTCACCCGCGCCGTCATCGACATCATCAACAATGGCTGACAAGGCACTGCGGGTCGCGGTCGTCGGCGCCGGCTATTTCGCACGGTTCCACCACGAGGCCTGGACGCGGCTGCCGCGGGCCGAACTGGCCGGCATCTGCGATCTCGACGCGGCGAAGGCCAGGGCGGCGGCGGACCGGACCGGCACGCGCGGCTTCGCCGACCTGGACGCGATGCTGGATGCGGTGGCGCCCGATCTGGTCGACATCGCCACGCCGCCGGGGACCCACGACGCGCTGGTGCGCCGGGTCGCGGCGCGCGGCCTGCCGGTGATCTGCCAGAAGCCGCTGGCGCCGACTTACGACGAGGCCGTGGCCGTGGTCGAGGCCGCGGAGGCCGCCGGCGTGATGCTGGCGGTGCACGAGAATTTCCGCTTCCAACCCTGGTTCCGGGAGGCGCGGCGGCTGATCGACGCCGGCCGGCTGGGCGCCCCGCACGGCATTACCTTCCGGCTGCGGCCCGGCGACGGCCAGGGCCGCGAGGCCTATCTGAACCGGCAGCCCTACTTCCAGACCATGGAACGGTTCCTGGTCCACGAGACCGGCATCCATTTCATCGACACCTTCCGGTTTCTGATGGGCGAGATCCGGTCGGTGTCGGCCGACCTGCGCCGGCTGAACCCGGTGATCGCCGGCGAGGACGCCGGCACCGTGGTCTTCCGCTTCGACGGCGGCGCGGCGGGCCTGTTCGACGCCAACCGCCTGAACGACCACGTGGCCGAGAACACGCGCCTGACCATGGGCGAGATGTGGCTCGAAGGCGCGGCCGGGGTTCTACGCCTGGACGGCCGCGGCCGGCTCTGGTGGAAGCCCCATGGCGGCGACGAGACCGAGCATGTCTTCGAATGGCGGCCGCGCGGTTTCGCCGGCGATGCCGTCCATGCCACGCAGGCGCATATCCTGGCGCACCTGCTGAACGGCGTGGCGCTGGTCAATTCCGGCCGGGACTACCTGCGCAATGTCGAGATCGAGGAGGCGATCTACCGGTCCGCCCGGGAAGGCCGGGTGATCGCGGTGTAGCTCCAGCGGCGTCGACGGCAGGTCAGGCGACGGCGAACATGGCGATGCCGAAGGCGGCGACCAGGCCGCCGGCCGCCCGCAGGGCGGCTTCCGCCAGCCGGCTTTGCAGCATCAGGCCGAGTCCGACGCCCACCGCGTGCAGACCGGCCGTCGCCAGCGCGAAGCCGAAACCGTACAGCATCAGGCCGGCGCCGTCGGGAATCCCGGCGGCGTGCGCGAAGCCGTGGAACAGCGCCATCAGTCCGACGATCATCATGCCGAACGGCACGTCGATCTGGGCGTTCAGCGCGATGATCACGCCCAGCAGGATCAACGAGCCGACGATGCCGAGCTCGACCGCCGGCAGCGCGACGCCGGCGACGCCGAGACCGCCGCCGACCAGCATGAGGACCAGGAAGCTCGCCGGCAGCAGCCACAACGCGCGGCCGCCGAGCTGCGCCGCCCACAGGCCGACCGCCAGCATGGCGACGACATGGTCGGCACCGGACAGGGGGTGCACGAAACCCGCGCCGAAACCGCCCACCGTTGCATGGCCCGTGTGCGCGGCCGCCGATCCAGCGGCCACCAGCAGCGGAACGGCCAGCGCCAAACACCTCGACCCGAGCTTCATTTGCATCCCTTTCACAGAATCATCACGCCGTCGCCACGATCATCGCATACGGGCATTGCGGTGCAACATAAAGTCCGGCCGCCAGACACGCGGACAGGCCGGAATTGGTTTTTTCTGAAACAGTGACGTCGCGCACTCGCGGACCATGGCGTCGACGCCATATCAAGGTCATCGGACGCATTTTACGAAAACCCCCGCCGTCTGGAGCAGAGCAATGACCGAATTCGCGAAAGCCAACTGGAACCGGGCGTTGAATACCTTCATGGCCGGCGCCGGCGTCTGGGCCGTCATCCTGTCGGCCATGGCGGTCGCCGGCTGATCGCCGGCTAGGCGGTCAATCGTTTCGTTTGCGCACCTCTTCCAGGTAGGCCATCACCGTATCGAGATCGACCACGTCGGCATAGCGCCGACCCACATCGGTCAGGTTGTTGCGATGCGGCCCGTCATCGACGTCGCCGACGCAAGGCTCCGGCACGATCACCCGAAAGCCGTAGGAGAAGGCGTCGATGACCGAGGCCCGGATGCAGCCGCTGGTGTTGCAGCCGGCGATAATCACCGTGTCGACCCGCTCCTTGATGAAGAACTGCATGATCGCGGTCTGGAAGAAGATCGACGGCCCGGTCTTGCAATAGACCACGTCATAGTCGGCGTCATAGATCCGCGGCTCCATCTCGGTGCTGGGATGGCCGTGATGGAACTCGTTCACCACCGGCGGGATTTTCCAGTAAGGCGCGTCGCGGGCGCTGGAATAGGCGGTGTAGCAGGTCGCCACCGGCACGTTGCCGCGGCGGGCGAGATCCAGCATGGTCGCCGTGTTCCCGACCGCCCGCTCGACCAGCGGCCGGCCGCCCAGCGGGAACCCGGCGTCGGTGAAGCCGCGCTGGAAATCGACCACCGCGATGCCCGGCCGCTCGCCGAAGCCGATCTCGTTCGCCTCGAAGCCGACCTGCTTGTAGATGTCGTTCATCTGTCCTGCCCCGCTTATCGTTGTCCATTGCCCATGAGCTCGACCCATCCCACCTTTCAGGCCGATTCGACCAAATCCACATCGAAACGTGATTTGAACGCCCGGCGTAGCTGATCGAAGCAGACGCCGACCCGCACGACGGAAAAATCTCGGAAATCGATGATGGTGCTCGAACGGCCATCGGGATTGGCGTATTTCGACCGGCCGTAGTCGAAATGGATATCAGCCGCGGCGCGCACCGGTTCATCGATCGCGTCATAGTCGTACTTGCTGCCCGAGAGCGACGTGTTCGCGGACGAGCCGAACACCGGCATGCCGCGATCCCGCGCCTGCCGGGCGATCTCGTCATGGAACTGGCCGGCGTTCAGCAGCATGTCGAGCGTGCCGACCTTGGTCGACGATTCCAGCACGAACGGCTCGACCAACCGCAGCAGCGGGTGGTCGGCGCGAAACGGCGCCACGACGGAGAAGGGAAGCTTCTCCTCGGTAATCATCTCCCGCACCATCGCATGCCGTTCGTCCGGCATGACGTGCAGCTCGGCGCTGAGCTTCCAGTCGCCGAACATGCCGCTCGGCTTCTCGTAGGACCGCTGCTTGGCGTCGAAAATGCGCCGGATGCCGTCGGACCTGGCGGCCAGGACGGCGTAGGCCACGTCCAACGGCGCGATCGCCACGCCGCCGTCGGCCAGCACGCCCAGCAGGGCCGAAACATCGGCCCGGAGCCGCGCGGCGGGAACGGGATCGTCGGTTGTCTGCATCTGCGCCTCGGCCGAATTCTCGATGCCCGGCAGCTTATCCCGCCGGATCGGCCGATGAACAGTCCCGGTCGCGTCCATTAGAGGGTTGTGGTTTCACATCGTGGGAACAGGCTAAGATCTTGCCGTACGACCGCGTATCCGGCCGTTCTCCATGTAAACGATCCGGCGCGGCAAGCGCCGGCGCGATGTAACAAATAGCGATGGGAGGACAGTACGATGGCGTTTCGAGACTTTCTGACACACGCAGCGGCCGCCGGCCTGGCCGGCGGTATCGTCGCCGGCCTGGCGCTGACGGCGACGGCGCAGGACCTGCCGCGTATCAAATGGAAGAATGCCAGTTCCTATACCGAGGCGCTCGACATCATCGGTCCCAACGGGCCGCGCGTCCTGAAGCACATCAAGGACATGACCGACCGCCGCTTCGACATCAAGTTCTTCAGCCCCGGCGCGCTGGTGCCGGCGCTGGAGGTGTTCGATTCCGTCTCCAAGGGCGCGGTCGAGACCTCGTATACGTCAGCCGGCTTCCATGCCGGCAGGATTCCGGCCGCCGCGTTCTTCGCCTCGGTGCCGTTCGGCCCGCAGATCGACGAATATCTGTCCTGGATGCAGTATGGCGGCGGCAACGACCTCTATCGCGAGATCTACGCCGAACACAACCTGATCGGCTTCAGTTGCGGCGTCGTCGCGGCCGAGGCGTCGGGCTGGTTCCGCAAGGAGATCAAGTCGGCGGCCGACCTGAAGGGCCTGAAGATGCGGTTCTTCGGCCTGGGCGCGCTGGTCATGGGCAAGATGGGCGTGTCGAC
>JANQKO010000652.1 GCA_028281075.1 Alphaproteobacteria bacterium
TCAGAGCGTGTGAATGAATTACTCCCGACCCAAAAGAAGCCGTCATGCTGGCGCAGGCCAGCATCCAGCGGCATCGCAACCTGTTCAAAAACAACAAACATGGATCCTGGCCCCCGGCCTGCGCCAGGGCAGGCTCCGCCAGGATGACAACCTGGGTGGCTTCGGTGCGGTTCTTTCACAGGCTCTCAGGCTGGGGGTGTTGGGTCTTTGGAACGGCCTCACGCTGAGGAGGTCGCGCAGCCGCCGTCTCGAAGCGCGGATCGCGTCCTAATCCGGCACCAGCATCACCTTGCACTGCGTCGTCGGCGTCTTCAGCGCCTCGAACGCCTGGGGGAAGCCGTCGAAGCCGACGGTGTCGGTGATCATCGCGGACGGGTCGATGCGGCCCTGGTCCAGCATGTCGATGGCAAACGCGAAGTCCTGCTTCAGGTACATGAAGACATAGTTGACCTGCAGCTCCTTGGTGACGGCCTTCACCGGCAGGATGCGGTCGGGCTGCATGCAGACGCCGGCGACGACGACACGGCCGCCGGCCGGCGCCGCGTCCATGGCGAGCTGCTGGCTGCCGGGCACGCCGACGGCGTCGAACACGACGTCGGGCCGGGCGCCAGCGATCCGCTTGAAGCGGCCGACCGCGTTCTCGCTCGCCGCGTCGATGCCGTCGGTGGCGCCGAACTTGGCGGCGCGGGCGACGCGGTCGGCGACGAGGTCGCTGACGACCACATGCCGGGCGCCGAAGAAGCGGCACCAGAGCGCGATGGCAAGGCCGATCGGGCCGGCGCCGATCACCAGCACCGTCTCGCCCGGCCGCAGGGCGGCCTTGCCGGCGGCGTGCAGGCCGACGGCGAGCGGCTCGACCATGGCGCCGGCGCGGTCGTCGACGCCGTCGGGCAGGCGCAGGGCCTCGAAGGCGCCGACGCGGACATATTCGGCATAGGCGCCGGCGAGCTTGCCGAGGCCCATATAGGTCGAGCCGGCGCACCAGCGGCCGTTGCCGGCGAGGCATTGCGCGCAGGCGCCGCAGGCGATGTAGGGCAGCGCGCAGGCCCGCGTGCCGGGACGCCAGTCTGCCGTGGCGTCGCGGCCGGCCTCGACCACCTCGCCGGCGAACTCATGGCCCATCACGGCGCCTGGCGGCAGCGGCGCCATGCCGCCGCCATGGTCGCAGACATCCGTCATGTGCAGGTCCGAGCCGCAGATGCCGCAGGCCGTCACCTTCAGGATCAGATCCGACGGCCCGGGCTCGGGCACGGCCACGTCCTCGATGGCGAGCGGTTCACCGACGGCCTTGAACACCGCCGCCTTCATGTCAGCCGGTCTCCATCGGCAGGCTGTCGTCGCGGGCCCATTCGCTGAGCGAGGCGTCGTAGAGCGAGACCTTGTCGTAGCCCAACAGCGTCAGCACGAAGGTGTCGTTGCTGGCGGCGATGCCGCCGCCGCAATAGGCCACGACCTCCTGGTCGCGGCTGACGCCGGCGGCGTCGAACAGCGCCTGCAATTCGGCCGGCGGGCGGTAGGCGTTGGTCTCGGGATCGGTCAGCGCGCGGCCGGGCACGTTGACGCTGCCGGCGATGCGGCCGGGACGGCCGTAGTGGCGGCCGCCGCTGCCGTCATGCTGGTCGGCGGCAAGCGCGTTCAGCACGCAGGCGCCGCCGTCGCCGACCGCGGCCAGCACCTTGTCCTTGTCGGCGAACAGTTCGGGGCGTGGCCGGGGCGTGAAGGTGGCCGGCGGATAAGCCGGCGGCGCCGTCGAGACCGGGCGGCCCTCGGTCCGCCACTTCTCCCAGCCGCCGTTCAGCACCGCGGCGTCGTCGAAGCCCATGGCGCGCAGCATCCACCAGACCCGCGTCGCCCACTGGATGCTGCCGGCGCTGTAAAGCACCACGCGCGTGCCGTCGCCGACGCCGAAGCGCGACATGGCGGTGGCGAACTGCTCGGCCGGCGGCATCATGAAGCGCAGTTTCGTGGATTCGTCCGACAGCTCGCCCTGCAGGTCGATGAAGCCGGCGCCGGGGATGTGGGCCTTCTCCCAGTCGGCCCGGCCGCTCTCGATGCGGTAGACCGCCTTGGGATCGGGCAGCAGGTAGGTCGTGCAGTCGAAGATGCGCAGATCGGGGTCGGCGAGATGCGTTTCCAGCCAGTCGGTCTCGACCAGGTATTGCGGCTGCTGGAAGCCGGTATCGGCGTCGGTCATGCGGGTCTGTCCTCCTCGCGGCGGAAATTGGCTACCGCCCCCAGTGTACATGCTCTAGCGTGCGTGCCTTCCATGACAAGCATGACTTGCCAGAGCCTCGAGCCGTCGCGACCCGGCCGCACCGCCCTGCTGCTGCTGGCGGTGTGCTTCGTGCTGAACATGGCGGTGCGCGGGGTGCAGGAGGTGTTCCCGGTGTTCCTGCTGCCGATCAGCGCCGCGTTCGGGGCCGGGCGGGCCGAGACCACGAGCGTGATCGCCTTGTCCTTTCTGGTGCTGGGGCTGTCGGGGCCGGTTATCGGCTGGCTGTTCGACCGCTGGGGACCGTTTCGGCTGTTCCTGCTCGGCCTCTTGCTGACGGCCGTGGCGGCGGTGCTGGCCTCGCGGGCGACGGCGCTGTGGCAGCTCCATGTGACGCTCGGCGCCATGATCGGTTTCGGCGTCGGCTGCGTCGGCTTCGTGCCGATCGCGGCGCTGTTGAGCAAATGGTTCCGGGCGCGGCTGTCGTCGGCGATGGCGACGGCGCATTCGGCGAACGGCATCGGCCTGTTGTGGATGTCGCCGCTGGCGCAGTACCTGATCGACTGGCAGGGCTGGCGCGCGGCCTATCTGACGCTCGGCCTGGCCCTGCTTGCGCTGCTGCCGGTGCTGTTCCTGTTGAACTGGGCCTGGGTGCGGCGCGGGCATCCGGACTATCGGACGACGCCGACCGTCGATTCGGACGCGCCGCCGGTCGCGGATGCGGCGGGTTTTCGCGACGCCCTGCGTCATCCGGCCTTCTGGGGCATCGGCTGGGCCTTCCTGTTCACCAGCATCGGCATGTACATGATCAGCGTGCAGACGCCGGCCTATCTGGTGCATGTCGGCTACAGCCGGCAGGACGCGGCCGAGGCGTTCGGGCTGGTCGGGCTGCTGCTGCCGGCGGGGCTGATCGGCTTCGGCTGGCTCGCCGACCGCGTGGGCCGCGGCCGCACCATCCGGCTGACTTACCTGCTGTCGCTCGCCGGCCTTGCCTGCCTGATGCTGCTATCCGAGGGACCGTCGCTATGGCTGCTGGGCCTGTTCATCCTGCTCTTCGGCGGCACCTTCGGGGCGCGCGGGCCGATCGTCTCGACCATCGCCGCGGTGAACTTCCGCGGGCCCGACTTCGGCCGCATCTTCGGCACCATCACCATGGGCATGGGCTTCGGTGTCGCCATCGGCGCCTGGGCCAGTGGATTTCTCTATGATCTGACCGGGGATTACCGGATCATCATCGCCGCCGCCATGGCGGCGCTCGTGCTGGCGGCGTCGGTCTTCGTGTTCGTACGCCCCATGGCCCGGGCTTAGGCGTGACGAAAAGACGAGGGGCGCATGCAAATCACGAGTAACTTCGACGGCGGCAATATCGAGGTGGTGAGCGCGGCGAAGCGCACGAACCTGCAGGTGCAGATCCGCAACGACAACGATTCCGAGTTCCTCCAGTGGTTCTACTTCCGCCTGTCGGGCGCCCGCGAGCAGGCTTGCACGATCCACATCGTCAATGCCGGCAAGGCCTCCTATCCGAAGGGCTTTCAGGACTATAAGGCCGTCGCTTCCTACAACCGGGCCGACTGGTTCCGGGTGCCGACGACGTTCGACGGCAAGCGCCTGACGATCAAGCACAAGCCCGCGCGCGACGCCGTCTACTACGCCTACTTCGCGCCCTACACGATGGAGCGGCACGCCGACCTGATCGCCCATTGCCTGATGTCGCCGGATGTGAAGGGCGAGGTGCTGGGCCAAACGCTCGACGGCCAGGACCTGGATCTCTTGCGCATCGGCGAGGCGAAGCGCGGCCGGCGGGTCTGCTGGATCATCGGCCGGCAGCATCCGGGCGAGACCATGGCCGAGTGGTGGATGGAAGGCCTGCTGGAGCGGCTGACCGATCCCGACGACGCGGTGGCGCGGCAATTGCTGAAGCGGGCCGTGTTCTACGTCGTGCCGAACATGAATCCCGACGGCAGCCGGCGCGGCCATCTGCGCACCAACGCGGCGGGCGTCAACCTGAACCGGGAATGGCACGAGCCCAGCATGGCGACCAGCCCGGAAGTGTTCCTGGTGCGCAATCGCATGCATGAGACGGGCGTCGACTTCTGCCTCGACGTGCACGGCGACGAGGGCCTGCCCTACAACTTCATCGCCGGCTTCGAGGGCATTCCCTCGATCACCGACGCGCAGCGGGTGCTGCTCGAGGATTACAAGGCGACGCTCGCCCGCGTGAATCCCGACTTCCAGACCAGGCACGGCTATGGCAAGGCGCCGGCGGGCCGCGCGAACCTGGCCATGTGCACCAACTACGTGGCCGAGACCTTCGGCTGCCTGGCGATGACGCTGGAGATGCCGTTCAAGGACGCGACCGACACGGCGATCCCGGAGACCGGCTGGTCGCCGGCCCGCTGCCGCGGCCTCGCCTGGTCCTGCGTCGATACGCTCTATGCCCTGCTGGACCGGCTGCGTTGAGGGAAACCCGATCATGATCACCGTCTACGGCATTCCCAACTGCGATACCTGCCGCAAGGCCCGGCGCTGGCTCGACGACCGCGGCGCCGACTACCGGTTCCACGATTTCCGCAAAGACGGCCTGGAGCGGGCGACCGTGGCGGCCTGGCTGGCCGAGCTCGGCGCCGATGTGCTGGTCAACCGGCGCGGCACCACCTGGCGGCAGTTGCCGGAACAGGACCGCGCCAGGTTGGAGACGGACGCCGCCGACCTGCTGGTGGCCCACCCGACCCTGATCAAGCGCCCGGTCATCGACCTCGGCGGCCGTCGCCAGGTCGGCTTCGCCGCCGCGCAGATGGCGGTGCTGGCGGCCAAGATCTAGACCTCCATATCGGTTTCCTTTGCCATTATGGGCCAAAAGAGCTATTTTGGACATAATGGCTAATGCGAGACGGGAGGCCGATCCATGCGCACGATGGCGGCGAGGGATGCCAAGAACCGATTCGGCGAATTGCTGGACACCGCGCAGCGGGAGCCCGTGACCATCGAAAAGCATGGTCGGCCCGTCGCCGTGCTCTTGTCGGCGCAGGACTATGACGACCTCAAGGCGGCGAAGCGCGAACGCCTGCGGGCGGCGTTGCAGGGGGGCATCGATGATCTGGACGCGGGCCGAAGCGTCGACGGCGAAGCGTTTTTTGACCAACTGATCGGCAAGCGAGACGAATAGGTTGGCGTGCTATCGGCTTGCCGCCAATGCCGCCGCCGATCTGAGGGGAATTCACGCCTACACGCGTGACCGATGGAGCGGCGAGCAAGCAGTCCGCTACACTGGCCAGCTCCGCCAGCGTATGCGATGGCTTGCTGGCGCCTCGGATCGTGGCCGTCGCCGGGCGGAATTGGGGGATGGGCTGTTCAGCTATCAGGAAGGCAGTCACATCATCTATTTCCGTTGGGCCGTGGCGACGCTGGAGGTCGTGCGCGTGCTCCACCACAGAATGGACCCTCTCCGCCATCTGTAGGGGCCGCCGCGTGCGTCATCCTTCGAGCGCCATGGTGATGGCTTTGCGTTTGCGCCAGGTCCAGAGCCAGATCAGGACGGCGAGGGTGGCGCCGGCGGCGAGCGGCAGGCGCAGGCCGAAGGCTTCGGAGAGGCTGCCCATGATCAGCGCGCCGGCGGCCGGGCCGCCGATGAAGATGATGCCGTAGAGGCTGAGCACGCGGCCGCGCATGGCGCCGTCGACCGACATCTGCATCAGCGTCTGCATGGCGACGCCGGTGGCGACCATGGCCATGCCGGCGACGGCGGCCGCCAGCAGGCCGAACGCGAAGTTATCGGTGGCGGTGAAGGCGATGATCGCCAGCGAGACGAACAGCGCGTTCAGCAGCACCAGCCGGGTCAGGCCGCCGCCGCCGCGCCGGGCCAGCCAGACACCGGTGATCACGGCGCCGATGCCGATGGTCGAGCTGAGCATGGCCAGCCCGTCGGCGCCACGGCCGAAGACGTCGGCCGCGAAGCCGGGCATCAACTCGACGAAGGGCCGCACGCCGAGCGAGACCATGGCGAGCAGCAGCAGCATCGGTCCGATGCCGGGATGCCGCACGGTATAGGCGATGCCCTCGCCGAGCTGCTCCAGCACCGAGGCGCGGCCGCCGCCGGCGCCGCTCTCGGCCTCGGCGGACAGCCGCAGGCGCGCCAGCGCGACGACGAAGGCGAGGAAGCTGAGCGCGTTGGCGGCGAAGGCCCCGGCGACGCCGGTCGTGACGATCAGCAGGCCGGCCACGGCCGGCCCGATGAAGCGCGCCAGGTTGAAGGCGACGGAGTTGATCGCGATCGCCGTCGACAGGTCGTCGCGCGGCACCAGGCTCGGCATCAGGGCGAGGCGGGCCGGCTGGTTGAAGCCGATGACGACGCCGTTCACCAGGACCAAGAGCGCCAGCAGCTCGACGGTGATGACGCCGGCCACGGTCAGCGCGAACAGCACTGTGGCCTGAACCAGCGCGATCAGTTGCGTCGCCATCATGATGCGCCGGCGGTTGAAGCGGTCGGCCAGCACGCCGCCGAATGGCCCGAAGAACACGGCCGGCAGCAGGTCGGCACAGGACACCAGGCCGAGCCAGAAGCCGGACCCGGTCAATTCCCAGGTCAGCCAGCCGACCGCGATCCGCTGCATCCAGGTGCCGACCAGCGAGATCGCGTTGCCGGTGATATAGATGCGGAAGTTGCGGTGCTGGAACGTGGCGACGACGCCGCCGAAACCGGAACTGCTCGGCATGCCGCCAACCTGCGCCCGAATGGCCGGCAAGGCAAGCCGGCGCCGTCGATTTTTCCGACGTCCCCGGTCTTGCCTATACTGCCGTCCGGTGCTGTAGGTGGAGACGGGCATGAACGACGACGCGCGGCACACGCTTTATGTTTGCCGCACCTGTCCGCGCTACGAAAAGCGGCCGCCGCCGGGCGAGCCCACGGCCGGGCAGGCGCTGGCGGACCGGGTGAAGGCGCTGGCGCGGGACTGGGCCGGACGTGACGCGGTGAATATCCGAGTCATCACCTGCCTCGGCGGCTGCCCCGGTCCCTGCAACGTGGCCGTCACCGGACCCGGCAAGACGCGCCTCAGGTTCAGCCGCCTGGGGCCGGCGGACGCGGACGCCGTCCTGACATTGGCCGAACGCCATCTCGCCAGCCCGGACGGCGAGCTCGGCACGGACGACCTGCCGGACGGCCTGCGCGGCAAGCGGACGGCGCGCACGCCGCCGCGGATCGTGCCGCCGGCCGGCCAGGGCTGACACGATCGCGCCGGCGCCTGTGACGGGCATCACTGCCGGAAACGGGGTTAACCGGCACGATCCGCCGCGAGCGTTGGGACGACAACCAGGTTGAGGGCACCTGTTGAGACCCGTTCGAGGGGGCAGGTCGGTCGCGT
>JANQKO010000221.1 GCA_028281075.1 Alphaproteobacteria bacterium
GGAGATGGAGAACCGCTACAAGGCCATGGCGCGGCTGACGGTGCGCAACATCGCCGGCTACAACCAGCGCCTGGCCCAGGCCCGGGCCAAGGGCGAGACGCTGACGCGGACGGTGCAGACCGGCTTCGATACCGAGACCGGCGAGCCGATCTTCGAAGAGCAAGAGCTCGACATGGAGCCGATGCCGCACATCGTCGTCGTCGTCGACGAGATGGCCGACCTGATGATGGTCGCGGGCAAGGACATCGAAGGCGCGATCCAGCGCCTGGCGCAGATGGCGCGCGCCGCCGGCATCCACATCATCATGGCGACGCAGCGGCCGTCGGTGGACGTGATCACCGGCACGATCAAGGCGAACTTCCCGACCCGGATCAGCTTCCAGGTCACCTCGAAAGTCGACAGCCGGACCATCCTGGGCGAGCAGGGCGCCGAGCAGCTTCTGGGCCAGGGCGACATGCTGTACATGGCCGGCGGCGGCCGCATCACCCGCGTGCACGGGCCGTTCGTGTCGGACGGCGAGGTCGAGCAGGTCGTCGCCTACCTGCGTGCCCAGGGCCAGCCCGAGTACCTCTCGGCCGTGACCGAGGAGCTGGAGCCCGAGGACGATGGCGGCATGGGCGCCGGGCCGGCCGGCGGCTCGGGCGACGCGCTGTTCGACCAGGCCGTCGACGTGGTCTCGCGGCACCAGAAGGCGTCGACCAGCTTCATCCAGCGGCACCTGCAGATCGGCTACAACCGCGCCGCCCGGCTGATGGAGCGCATGGAGGAGGAAGGCATCGTCGGCCCCGCCAACCATGTCGGCAAACGCGAGATCCACGTGCGCAAGCCGGACGAGATGTAGGGCGGCGAGAGGCCCATTCCGCCCGCTTCGTCACGCGGTCCTGGATCACCGGGCCAAGCCCGGTGATGACGATAAAAGGTTGATTCAATACACGAATTCGTCATTGCCGGGCTTGACCCGGCAATCCAGGACGACCGGCAAGGCTGGTCCTCGGCCCCACCGCATCCTATATATCAGCGCACCGTGATGACCCTTCTTCGAACCATCGGCGCCGCCCTGCTGGCCGTGCTGTTGAGCGGGCCGGCGTCGGCGGCGCTGTCCGAGCGGGACAGGGCCGATATCGCCCGCGTCGCCGACTATCTGCAGGACATCAAGTCGCTGAGCGCCCGCTTCGTGCAGATCGGCCCGAACGGCGAGCTGGCCAACGGCACGCTCTATCTGCGCCGGCCGGGGCGGCTGCGCTTCGAATACAACCCGCCGACGCCGCTCTTGGTGGTGGCGGACGGCACCTGGCTGGTGCTGCACGACACCGAGCTGGATCAGGTCAACCGCTGGCCGGTGAACAGCACGCCGCTCGGCGTGCTGGTGGCCGACAAGATCGATCTCGAGAAAGACGTCGAGGTCGTGCGCGTGGCGCGCCGGCCGGGCGTGCTGAGCCTGACCATCATCGACCGTGACGCGCCCGACGAGGGCGCCATCGAGCTCGTGTTCTCGGAACCGGCGCTGAGCCTGCGGCAATGGCACGTGCGCGACGCCCAGGGCGGCATCACCAACGTGTCGCTGTCGGAGACCAAGCTGAACGTCGACCTGCCGCCGACGCTGTTCTTCTTCGACCATTTCCGCGAGAACCCGGACCAGGCCGACCGGTGATTTTGCGCTCACGGCAGCGGACCTGACGGTCCGCGCCTGCGCGGGCGCGCCGGACGACCGGCGGGCCGCGGTCGCGGCCTGGACAAAGCGAACTCGTCTCTATCGGCGCCCGTCGGCTTGCCGACGCGTAGGCGCGCGTGTTAGCGAATGGAGATGACGGAACCCATGTTACGGCCGCTGGTCGGCATCAGTTGCAACCGGCAGGACGGCGACGCGGCTGGCTATCCGCGCCATGCCGCGAGCGAGAAGTATATCGAGGCGGTGATCGACGGCGCCGGCGCCATGCCGGTGCTGCTGCCGGCGCTGGGCGATGCCGCGCATATCGATTCGCTGCTGCATCGCCTGGACGGCATCGTGCTGACCGGCGGCGTCTCGAACGTCGAGCCGCGCCATTACGACGGACCGCCGAGCCGCGAGGGCACGCCGCACGACCCGTACCGCGATGGCCTGACCCTGCGGCTGATCCGGGCCGCCATCGACGCCCGCGTGCCGGTGCTGGGCATCTGCCGCGGCATCCAGGAGATGAACGTCGCCTTCGGCGGCAGCCTGCACCAGTATCTGCACGAGGTGCCGGGCCGGTTCGACCACCGGCGCGAGCGGCACAAGCCGCTGGACGAGCAACTGGCGCCCCGCCACAGGATCAGCCTGACGCCGGGCGGGCAACTGGCCGAGCTGCTGGACGCGACCGAGGTCGTGGTCAACTCGCTGCACGGCCAGGGCGTCGACCGGGTCGGCGACGGGCTGACGGTCGAGGCCGTGGCCGACGATGGCACGGTCGAGGCGCTGCGCCTGACCGACCGCGGCCGCTTCGCGCTCGGCGTGCAGTGGCACGCCGAATGGCGGGCCGTGGAAACGCCGGTGCATGCCGCCATCTTCGCGGCCTTCGGCGACGCGGTCGGCACATTCGCCGCCACACGGTCGGGCCATGGCCGACATATCGAAGTGGCTTAAGGACCGCCGCGTCACCGAGGTCGAATGCCTGGTGCCGGACCTGTCCGGCGTCGCCCGGGGCAAGATCCTGCCGACGGGCAAGTTCCGCCAGAGCCTGAAGGACGGCTCGCTGCGGCTGCCGGAAAGCGTGTTCGCACAGACCGTGACCGGCGCCTTCGCGCCGTCCGACGTGATCGACCCGACCGAGCCTGACGTGATCCTGGTGCCCGACGCCGGCAGCATCCGCCTGGTGCCGTGGTACGAGGAGCCGACGGCGCTGGTGATCAACGACTGCCATTACCGCGACGGCGGCCCAGTACCGTTCGCGCCGCGCCAGGTGCTGCGTCGGGTGCTGGACGCCTATGCGGCACGCGGCTGGCGGCCGGTGGTGGCGCCCGAGCTGGAGTTCTTCCTGGTCGCCCGCAACGTCGATCCGGACTATCCGCTGGAGCCGCCGCTCGGCCGCTCGGGCCGGCCCGAGACCGGCAGCCAGTCCTACGGCATCGACGCGGTCAACGAGTTCGATCCGATCTTCGAGGAGGTCTACGACTTCTGCGAGGCGCAAGAGATCGACATCGACACGCTGATCCACGAGGCCGGATCGGCCCAGGTCGAGATCAACTTCAACCACGGCGACGCGCTGGCCATGGCCGACCAGGCCTTCCTGTTCAAGCGGACGGTGCGCGAGGCGGCGCTGCGGCACGAGATCTACGCGACGTTCATGGCGAAGCCGATTGAGCGCCAGCCCGGCAGCGCCATGCACATCCACCAGAGCGTGGTCGACGCCAGGACCGGGCGCAATCTGTTTTCGGGCAAGGGCGGCCGGAACACCAAGCTGTTCGAGGCGCATATCGCCGGCCTGCAGCGCTACCTGCCGGCGGCGATGCCGCTGGTCGCGCCGAACGTCAATTCCTACCGCCGGCTGGTGCCGGGCCTGGCGGCGCCGATCAACCTGCACTGGGGCGTCGAGAACCGCACCGCGGGCCTGCGGGTGCCGCACGGCGACGGCGCCGCGCGGCGGGTCGAGAACCGGGTGCCGGGCGCCGACGCCAATCCCTATCTCGCCATCGCCGCAAGCCTCGCCTGCGGCTATCTGGGCATGGTCGAGGGATTGCGTCCGACCGCGCCGATGCAGCGCAGCGCGTATGAACTGAAATTCGCCCTGCCGCGCTACCTGCCGGACGCGCTCGCCAAGCTGCGCGCCAGCCGCGAGCTGCGTGCGTTGTTCGGCGAGGATTTCGTCAGCCTGCTGCTGGACGTGAAGGAGGCCGAGCTCAACGGCTACCAGAACGTCATCAGCGCCTGGGAGCGCGAGCACCTGCTGCTGAACGTGTGACGATTCGCGGCCGGACTGGATTGCCGGGTCAAGCCCGGAAATGACGAATTCAGATGCAAAATCAATATGTTACCGTCGTCACCGGTGGCCGGGGCAAAAGACCGGGCGGTTTGTCATTAATCCCGGACCAGGGTCATGCTGGCCCGTCAGGCCATCTATTGGGGACTGTCCCCATTAGGTTGCCGCGCCTGCGACGTTCGAGGTTTCACCACCAAGACGCCAAGACACCAAGGTCACGCCGAACGTCCGAAGACCGCGACGCCTGATCTTGGTGTCTTGGCGTCTTGGTGGTGGAACCTCGAACGTCGCAGGCGCGGCAACCTAATAGGGGCAGTCC
>JANQKO010000670.1 GCA_028281075.1 Alphaproteobacteria bacterium
TTGCCGCAGCGCCGAGTCGGTAAAGCTGTGCCTGAAGCACGGCGCGCAGATCATCTATCACGCGACCATGTGCGACGAGGAGGCGCTGGACGCGCTGGAGGCGGCGAAGGACCGGGTGTTCGTGTCGCCGACGCTGGGCGTCACCATCACCACGCTCTACGAGGCCGGCGACTGGGGCATCACGGAAGAGGTCGCGACCGGCCTCGGCCTGCGCCGCGAGCTCGGCATGGCGGTCGAGAACATGAAGCAGCTCCACCAGCGCGGCGTCCGCGTGCTGCCCGGCGGCGACTACGGCTTCGCCTGGAACCCGGTCGGCAACAATGCCCGCGACCTGGAGCATTTCGTCCGGTATCTCGAATTCACGCCGATGGAAGCCATCGTGTCGGCGACCAGGTATGGCGGCGAGATCATGATGATGGGCGACGAGCTCGGCCAGATCCGTGAGGGCTATCTCGCCGACATCCTGCTGGTCGACGGCAACCCGCTGGCCGACGTCACGATCCTGCAGGACGCCGACAACCTGATCGCGATCATGAAGGACGGCGCCTTCCACAAACGCCCCTCCGCCGACCGCGCGGCGGCGCAAGTGGCGGCGGAGTAGCGGCGACGGCTCTCACCCCCGCGAGGGCCGCGTCTCGAAGTCTCATCCTGAGAGTGTGTGAAGAAATCGCACCGATGCCCCCCAAGTTGTCATCCTGGCGAAGGCCAGGATCCATGTTGGTTGTTTTTGAACACGTTGCGATGCCGCTGGATGCTGGCCTTCGCCAGCATGACGGCTTTCTTTGGGTCGGAAGTCATTTCTTCACAGGCTCTGAGGAGCGCCCGTCAAGGGCGCGTCTCGAAGGATGGACCGCCGCCGCGTAAGGGTCGGTCAAAAAGGACAGGTTCACCACAAAGACGCAGAGACGCAAAGAACCAAAAAGTTGGTTGGCGCCCAGCGCCGATCGACCGGTTTGTTCTTTGCGCCTTTGCGTCTTTGTGGTGAAACGATTTTCAGGTGAGTTCACCGCCAAGGCGCCAAGACACCAAGGAACAGGCAATCCGGCCACCGTGCCAACCGCGTGCGCTTGGTGCCTTGGCGTCTTGGCGGTGACACCCACCCACTTGGCCGCATCGACCCACCCCCCGCTACGGCAGCGTCTCGGCCGCCGCCATCATCTCGACCGTGCGGTCGAAATCGACGATGCCGGCGTCCGAGCCGAGGCCGGTGGCGACCAGGCCGGACGCCGCCGTGCCCAGGCGGCAGGCCGTCTCGACGTCCCAGCCCCGGGCGAGACCGGCGATGAAGCCGGCGCAATAGGCGTCGCCGCAGCCGGTCGTGTCCGTCACAGCGACCTTGAAGGCCGGGATGCGCCGGCCGCCGTCCGGCGTCGCCAGGAACGAGCCCTTCTCGCCCCACTTGAAGATGCAGGTCGTGGCGCCGCGGTCGCGGAAGAAGGCGGCGATCTCGGCCGGATCGTCACGGCCGCTGATCTCGGCCGCCTCCTCCATGCTCGGCATGAAATAGTCGATGAACGGCAGGCAGGGCTCGACCAGCGCCAGGATGCCGTCGCCCGGCGCGATCAGGTCGAAGGTCGTGGTGCAGCCGCGCGCCTTCGCCGCCCGCAGCAGCGCCGCCGTCGGCGCGCCGTCGATGCGGTTCAACAGGCCCGTGCCGCCCATATGCACGTAGCGCCCGGCGCAGACCCGGTCATAATCCGCGTCCTCGACCCACATATGGTCGGACGCGCCGC
Organism: Alphaproteobacteria bacterium; assembly: GCA_028281075.1. Taxonomy (GTDB): domain Bacteria; phylum Pseudomonadota; class Alphaproteobacteria; genus JANQKO01. Next base: position 1,734 of record JANQKO010000670.1, read on the forward strand.
GCACGTGCAGCGCCGGCCGGTCACCGTTCGGCCGCACGTTCAGGATCGTCGCCGAGGTCGGCACGTCCGCGACCCGGCGCATGGCCCAGGTGTCGATGCCGAAACGCCCGTAGGTATCGAGCACGAAGTCGCCCTTCTCGTCGTCGCCGACCGCGCCGACGGCCAACGCCTTCAGGCCCAGCTTGGCGCAATCGATCACCGTGCCGCCGGCGGTGCCGGCGACGGTCAGCCGGATCTCGTCGATGAATTCGACATTGCCGCCGTCGGGAATGCGCTCGACGGGCCGTCCGAGAACATCCAGGATCATCAGGCCGACACAGGCGACATCGTGGGTCATGGCTGGGCTTCCATCAGGGCTTGCGAAGATAGATGGCGTAGAGCTCCGCCGAGCCGATCGCCAGGCCGATGGCCACGACCAGGATCGTGAACACGATCGCCGCCGCGCGGGCGACGCCGCGCAACGGCACGCCGGGCCGGCACAACGGCACCAGGTTGAACAACAGGCCGCCCAGGACCACGAGCCCGGCGCCGATGCTGAACAGCGGCATCGCGAACGGCTGGAAGATGAAGATCAGCGACAGCAGGCACAGCGCGATGATGCCCCATTCGATGGTACGGGCCTGGCGCGGCGTCATGCCGCGATCGTCGGGGCGTCCGGCCATCACGTCATCCGCCGTTCCAGCCGGTCGAAGACATGTGTCTGTTCCGGCCTGAAGGCCACGTGCACGCGCTCGCCGACCGCCGGCTCGGACCGGTGGTCGACGACGACCCGCAACGCCTGGCCGCCGTCGACCAGGTGCAGCAGCGTCTCCGCGCCCATCGGCTCGATCAGGTCGACGACCGCCGACAGCGTGTCCGCGCGGGCCTCGGACACCAGGTGCAGGCTGCGCGGTCGCACGCCCAGCGTCACCGGATCGTCTGCCGACAGCGCGGCCCCGTCGATCGCCATGGCGACCTCCTGCCCGCCGGCCCGGAAGCGGCCGGTCCCGCCGTCACGGCCGATGAAGGTGGCCGGCAGCAGGTTCATCTGCGGCGTGCCGATGAAGCCGGCGACGAACAGGTTCGCCGGCCGAGCGAAGATGTCATGCGGCGAGGCGAACTGCTCGATGCGGCCGTCGCGCATGACGGCGATGCGGTCGGCCATGGTCAGCGCCTCGAGCTGGTCGTGGGTGACGATCACCGTGGCCCGGCTCAGCCCGGCCAGCACCTCCTTGATCTGGCCGCGCATGGTCTCGCGCAACTGCACGTCGAGCCGGCTCAACGGCTCGTCGAACAGGAAGCAACTCGGATCGCGGATGATCGCCCGACCGACGGCGACGCGCTGCTTCTCGCCTTCCGCCAGTTGGCCCGGCAGCCGGTGTTGGACCTCGTCCAGGTGCAGGATCTCGCTGACCCGACGCACCCGGACCGCGATCTCCGGCGGCGGCAGCCTTTCGGCGTGCAGCGGGTAGGCCAGGTTCTCCGCCACCGACAGGGTCGGGTAGAGCGCATAGAACTGGAACACCATGGACACATTGCGGGCGCGTGGACTGAGCTCGTTGACCCGTTGGCCGCCGATGCGGACCTCGCCTGATGTCGCCGATTCCAGGCCCGCGATCATGCGCAAGGTGGTGGTCTTGCCGCAGCCCGACGGCCCCAGCAGGCAGACCACCTCGCCGGCGCCGACATCGAGATCGATGGCGTTGACCGCGGTCAGCGCACCGAATTGCTTGGTCAGGTTGGTGAGCTCGATGGTCGACATGGCGTCCGCCGCGTCAGCGCTTGATGGTGCCGAAGGTGACGCCGCGCAGCAGATGGTTCTGCAGCAGGAAGACGACGACGATCACCGGGATCAGGAACAGCGTCTCGATCGCCGCCAGCAGGCCCCAGCGCACGCCGATATCGCCGCCGATGGTCTGGGCCATGGCCACCGGCACCGTGCGCGTCTCGACGCCGGTCAGCAGCAGCGCGAACAGGAATTCGTTCCAGGTCAGGATCAGGCCGAACACCGCCGTCGCCGCCAGGCCGGCCTTGACCTGCGGCAGGCAGATCTTGAAGAACACCCGGCGGTCCGAGCTGCCGTCGACCCGCGCCGCGTCCTCGACGTCGGGCGACAGCTCGTCGAAGAAGCTCTTCATCATCCAGACCGCGAACGGCAGGTTGAAGGCGGCATAGAGCAGGATGATGCCGAGATAGGTGCCGCTCAGGCCCGAGACGCGGAACATCAGGAAGATCGGGATGATGACGACGATCGGCGGCAGCATGCGCGTCGTCAGGATGATGAAGAGATAGGTGTCGTTGCCCTTCAGCGGATAGCGCGAGAAGCCATAGGCGGCGAGCGTGCCCAGGATCAGCGCGACGATGACGCTGGAGCCGGCGATGAACACCGAGTTGAAGAAGAACAGGTCGAAGCCGGTATCGACCGCCGCCTGGCCCTTGATGTAGGCGCGGCTGAACACGCCGACGAAGTTCTCCAGCGTCGGCGTGAACAGGAACTTCGGCGGGATCGCCAGCGCGTCGTTGTGGGTCTTGAAGGCCGTCAGGATGATCCACAGCACGGGGAAGAAATAGCAGAACGAGACCACGGCGGCGCCGCAGGTCCACCACCAGCCGGCCTTGCCCACGCCGCGACGTTGCCGTGACCGCGCCATCGCTCAGGCCTCCTGCGCCCGCTGCCGGACGAAATAGAGATAGAGGTTCGTCAGCACGATGACGATGAACAGCAGGATATAGGCCAGCGCCGAGGACTGGCTGGTCCGGAAATACTGGAACGCCATGCGGTAGACGAAGACGGC
>JANQKO010000678.1 GCA_028281075.1 Alphaproteobacteria bacterium
GTCGATCACCCGCGACGTGTCGGGCGTGGGCGTGCAGCAGGCGCTGCTGAAGATCATGGAAGGCACGGTCGCCAGCGTGCCGCCGCAGGGCGGGCGCAAGCATCCGCAGCAGGAGTTCCTGCAGGTCGACACGACCAACATCCTGTTCATCTGCGGCGGTGCCTTCGCCGGCCTCGACAAGCTGATCTCGCAGCGCGGCAAGGGCACGTCGATCGGCTTCGGCGCCGACGTCCGGGCCGCCGACGAGCGGCAGACCGGCGAGGTGCTGCGCGAGCTGGAGCCGGAAGACCTGCTGAAGTTCGGCCTGATCCCGGAGTTCGTCGGCCGCCTGCCGGTGGTCGCGACGCTGGAGGACCTGGACGAGAACGCGCTGGTCGAGATTCTGACCAAGCCCAAGAACGCGCTGGTCAAGCAGTACCAGCGGCTGTTCGAGATGGAAGAGACCAAGCTGGCCTTCTCCGAAGATGCCTTGCGCGCCATCGCCCGCAAGGCCATCGCGCGCAAGACGGGCGCCCGCGGGCTGCGGTCGATCATGGAAAATATCCTGCTCGAAACGATGTACGAGCTGCCCTCGCTGGAGGGCGCCGAGGAAGTGGTCATCAACGGCGAGGTCGTCGAGGGCCGAGCGAGCCCGCTCTACATCTATTCGGACCGGCAGGAGGACGTCAGCACCGGCGCCTAGTCAGGGGCCGATCTTGATCCATCGGCCCGACGGGCCATCTTGTAACTTGTCCGGCGCACCCCACTTCGTGCCTATTCAATTGCGCCTGCGGACCGCGGGCGCCATATCACCTAAGGCGACGTAATGTTTGATCCGCCCCGTTTGAACGTCTATCCCGTCCTGCCGCTGCGCGACATCGTGGTGTTTCCGCACATGATCGTGCCGCTGTTCGTCGGCCGCGAGAAGTCCGTGCGCGCCCTCGAAAACGTCATGAAGGACGACAAGCAGATCCTGCTGGTGACGCAGAAGAACGCGAGCCAGGACGATCCCGGTCCCGACGACATCTACCAGGTCGGCACCGTGGCGTCGGTGCTGCAGCTTCTGAAGCTGCCCGACGGCACGGTGAAGGTGCTGGTCGAGGGCGGCGAGCGCGCGCGCATCCAGAGCTTCACCGACAACGAGGACTTCTTCGAGACCGTCGCCGCGCCGATCGTCGACGCCGAGGCGCCGACGGACGATCTCGAGGCCATGGCCCGGTCGGTCGTCTCGCAGTTCGAGCAGTACGTCAAGCTGAACCGGAAGATTCCGCCGGAAGTGCTTGTTTCGGTGAACCAAATCGATGACCCGAGCAAGCTGGCCGACACTGTCGCCTCGCACTTGGCGCTGAAGATTCCCGACAAGCAGGAGCTGCTCGAGATCGAGGGCGTGCGCGAGCGCCTGGAGCGCGTCTACTCGCTGATGGAAGGCGAGATCGGCGTGATGCAGGTCGAGCGCAAGATCCGCAGCCGGGTCAAGCGCCAGATGGAAAAAACCCAGCGCGAATACTATCTGAACGAGCAGCTCAAGGCGATCCAGAAGGAGCTGGGCGAGAGCGAGGACGGCCGCGACGAGATGGCCGAGCTCGAGGAGCGCATCAAGAACACCAAGCTCAGCAAGGAAGCCAACGAGAAGGCGCTGGCGGAGCTGAAGAAGCTGCGCAACATGAGCCAGATGTCGGCCGAGGCGACGGTGGTTCGGAACTATCTGGACTGGCTGCTGTCGATCCCCTGGCAGGACCGCTCGCGGGTGAAGAAGAACATCACCAAGGCGCAGGAAGTCCTGGACGCGGACCATTACGGCCTGGAGAAGGTCAAGGAGCGCATCCTCGAATACCTCGCCGTGCAGCAGCGCACGAAGAAGGTGAAGGGGCCGATCCTGTGCCTGGTCGGGCCGCCCGGCGTCGGCAAGACCTCGCTCGGCAAGTCCATCGCGCGCGCGACGGGGCGCGAGTTCGTCCGCATGTCGCTTGGCGGCGTGCGCGACGAGGCCGAGATCCGCGGCCATCGCCGGACCTATATCGGCTCGCTGCCGGGCAAGGTCATCCAGGGCATGAAGAAGGCCAAGAAGTCGAACCCGCTGTTCCTGCTGGACGAGGTCGACAAGATGGGCGCCGACTTCCGCGGCGACCCGGCCTCGGCCCTGCTGGAGGTGCTGGATCCCGAGCAGAACAACACCTTCAACGACCACTATCTGGAGGTCGACTACGACCTGTCGGACGTGATGTTCGTGACCACGGCGAACACGCTGCGCATGCCGCAGCCGCTGCTGGACCGGATGGCGATCATTCGCCTCGCCGGCTATACCGAGGACGAGAAGGTCGAGATCGCCAACCGGCACCTGATCGAGAAGCAGAAGAAGGCGCACGGCCTGCGGCCCAAGGAATGGTCGATCTCGGAAGGCGCCTTGCGCGACGTGATCCGCTACTACACGCGCGAGGCCGGCGTCCGCAACCTGGAGCGCGAGATCGCCAATCTCGCCCGCAAGGCGATCAAGGAGATCATCCAGAACAAGCTGGATGGCGTGCACATCACGCGCCGCAACCTCGACAAATATGCCGGTGTGCGGCGCTTCCGCTACGGCGAGATCGAGCTCGAGGACATGGTCGGCGTGGTCACGGGACTGGCCTGGACCGAGGTCGGTGGTGAGCTGCTGACCATCGAATCGGTGATGCTGCCGGGCAAGGGCAACATCAAGTTCACCGGCAAGCTGGGCGACGTGATGCAGGAGTCGATCCAGGCGGCGGCGAGCTACGTGCGCTCGCGGTCGACGGTGTTCGGCATCAAGCCGACGATGTTCGAAAAGCGCGAGATTCACGTGCACGTGCCCGAGGGCGCGACGCCGAAGGACGGGCCGTCGGCCGGCGTCGCCATGTGCACCTCGATCGTCTCGGTCCTGACCAAGATCCCGGTCCGGCGCGACATCGCCATGACCGGCGAAATCACGCTGCGCGGCCGCGTGCTGCCGATCGGCGGCTTGAAGGAGAAGCTGCTGGCGGCGCTGCGCGGCGGCATCAAGACCGTGCTGATTCCGAAGGAAAACGAAAAGGACCTGGCCGAGATCCCCGACAACGTGAAACGGGGGCTGGAGATCGTGCCGGTGACGACGGTCGACGAAGTCATCGAGCACGCGCTGGTGACACGGCCGGTTGCAATTGAGTGGACCGAGGAAGACGACGACGTCAAGAAGCTCGCCGATAACAATTCGGATAGCGAATCAGTGGTCACTCACTAGTTGTCGGGCGGGTCCAGACCGGGAAAAAACCGCGCTTTTGTACGGTTTTTCTTTGACCTGTCGGCACCGCGTGCCTAGACTTTCCGCGCTCCATAGGCAGGCGAAATCGCCAACACTTCTTCTATTAATCTGCACATAAACGAAAAAGGGGGCTTAAGTGAATAAGAACGACCTTATCGCAGCCGTCGCCGACCATACCGATCTCACGCGGGGTGATGCCACTCGGGCGGTGGACGCTGTGTTCGATCTGATCACCGATTGCCTGAAGGACGGCGGCGAGGTACGCCTCGTGGGCTTCGGGACGTTCTCGGTCTCGCAGCGCAAGGCGACCCAGGGCCGCAACCCGCGTACCGGCGAGGCGATCGATATCCCGGCCTCGAATCAACCGAAGTTCAAGGCCGGCAAGGGCCTCAAGGACGCCGTCAACTGAGGCCGGGCCGGCATCGGAAACAATCGAGCTTCGTGAACGCCGGCCGGACAGCGGCCGGCGTTGCGCGTTCCGGCGTCGTTGTCCGACCGGCCGGCGCCCGCGTTGCATTTGCCGGGGCGATCGTTCATTTTGCCGACCGAACGGTCCGGCGGGGCGGTTAGCTCAGTTGGTAGAGCATCTCGTTTACACCGAGGAGGCCGGCGGTTCGAGCCCGTCACCGCCCACCATCGCCGCCCGATGGCGCCTGGCCTGGCTGCTGGCGGCCTGGCTCTCGCTGTCGGCGGCAGGGGCGGCGGCGCAGGCGCCGACCTGGCAGCTCGTGACCGGGCAGGGCTATCTCGACCTCGCCGAATATGACCGCGAGCTCTATGTCAGCGGCCTGAACGACGCCTATAACTGGAGCTTCGCCGGCGGCTTCGAGCGGCTGAAATGGCTGCCGGACTGCGCCAGGGGCAAGCAGGCGGCGCAACTGGCGGCGATCTTCACCAAGTGGCTGAAGGCCAATCCCGAGCGCTGGCACGAGCCGGCGGCCAAGCTGTATTCGTTCGCCCTGTTCGGTGCCTGCCCGCGCGCGGCGCCGGGGGACGGGGGGTGAATCGCGCCGGACCGGCGCAAATCGTGCCCGCGCGGCGTTCCTGCTTGACTCCGCCGGCCGCCGCAAGTACATCCCAGTGTCCTCCGCGCAGGGGGTGTAGCTCAGTTGGTTAGAGCGCTGGCCTGTCACGCCAGAGGCCGCGGGTTCAAGTCCCGTCACTCCCGCCATTTCCTCAATTCAGCCGATCCGGTTCGGCCCGTCCGGATCGCGCAATCGCGCGGCGACCGGTCGCAATCGGCCGTTCTTGCGGCCCGCCGAATTAATCGCTATACGGATGTCGCCTAACGCCATTCATGTACAGCATTGGGACGTTCGGTATAAGGGGGCGCAGGCGCCAGGAGCGGCGCCAGCCGAGTGTCCCGTTCGTCAGTCGGGGGACGGATGGAAGAGCTGCTGAGAGAATATCTGCCGATCCTGATGTTCTTCGCCATCGCGGTTGGATTGTCGCTGGTAATGGTGGTCGCCTCGATGATCGTGGCCCGTCAGCACCCCGACCCGGAAAAGCTGTCCGCCTACGAGTGCGGCTTCGAGGCGTTCGGCGACGCCCGGCGCCAGTTCGACGTCCGGTTCTATCTCGTCGCGATCCTGTTCATCATCTTCGACCTGGAGGTCGCCTTCCTGTTCCCCTGGGCCATATCCCTGGGCAGCATCGGTGTCTTCGGATTCTGGTCGATGATGATCTTCCTGGCCATTTTGACGATCGGCTTCATCTACGAGTGGAAGAAGGGAGCGCTGGAATGGGAATGACCACGCCGGCCGGCCCAACGGCGGCCACGCCGTCGCAGGATGCGTTCTTCAAGGATGTCGGCGAGGAGCTGAGCGACAAGGGATTCGTCGTCAGCTCGGTCGACAAGCTGGTGAACTGGGCGCGTACCGGCTCGCTCTGGCCAATGACCTTCGGGCTGGCCTGCTGCGCCGTCGAGATGATCCACGCCTACATGCCGCGCTACGACCTGGACCGGTTCGGCGTGGTGCCGCGCGCCAGCCCACGCCAGTCCGACGTGATGATCGTCGCCGGCACGCTGACCAACAAGATGGCGCCGGCCCTGCGCAAGGTCTATGACCAGATGGCCGAGCCGCGCTACGTGATCTCGATGGGGAGCTGCGCCAACGGCGGCGGCTATTACCATTATTCCTACGCGGTTGTGCGCGGCTGCGACCGTATCGTGCCGGTCGACATCTATGTGCCGGGCTGCCCGCCGACGGCGGAAGCGCTGGTCTACGGGATTCTGCAACTGCAGAAGAAGATCCGCCGCACCGGCACCTTCCTGCGCTGAGACGCCGATGGCGGACGAAAGCATCAGCGAACTGGGCGAATACATCGCCGCCGCGCTGGCCAGCGAGGTCAGCGGCACGTCGGTCGCGCATGGCGAGCTCATGGTCGAGGCCCGCGCCGACGCGATCGTCAAGATCATGACCTTCCTGCGGGACGATCAGCAATGCCTGTTCAAGCTGCTGATCGACGTCTGCGGCGTCGACCATCCCGAGCGCAGCGAGCGCTTCGACGTCGTCTACAACCTCTTGAGCCTGAAGCACAATCAGCGCATTCGCGTGAAGGTGCGGACCGACGAGATGACCCCGGTGCCGAGCGTCGCCGGCGTTTACAAGGCGGCCGGCTGGTTCGAGCGCGAGGCCTGGGACCTCTACGGCATCCTGTTCAGCGACCATCCCGACCTGCGCCGGCTGCTGACCGACTACGGCTTCGAGGGCCATCCCATGCGGAAGGACTTTCCGCTGACCGGCTTCGTCGAACTGCGCTACGACGACGAGCAGAAGCGCGTGGTCTACGAGCCCGTGGCGCTGACGCAGGAATTCCGCAGCTTCGACTTCATGAGCCCCTGGGAGGGGGCGGAGTACATTCTGCCGGGCGACGAGAAGGCTGAAGGACAGGCCTGATGGCGGAAGTCGAGATCAAGAACCTGACCATGAACTTCGGGCCGCAGCACCCGGCCGCGCACGGCGTGCTGCGCCTGGTCATGGAGCTGGACGGCGAGGTCGTGGAGCGCTGCGATCCGCATATCGGCCTGCTGCATCGCGGCACCGAGAAGCTGATCGAGCACAAGACCTATCTGCAGGCGGTGCCGTATTTCGACCGGCTGGACTATGTCGCGCCGATGAATCAGGAGCATGCCTTCGCGCTGGCCGTCGAGAAGCTGATCGGCTGCGAGGTACCGCCGCGCGGCCAGGCGATCCGGGTGCTGTTCGGCGAGATCTCGCGGTTGCTCAACCATCTTCTGAACGTCACCACGCAGGCGCTCGACGTCGGCGCCACCACGCCCGCGCTCTGGGGCTTCGAGGAGCGCGAGAAGCTGATGGAGTTCTACGAGGGCGTCTGCGGCGCCCGCCTGCACGCGGCCTATTTCCGGCCGGGCGGGGTGCACCAGGACATGCCCGACGGCATGGCCGAGGAGATCCATGCCTATTGCGAGCACCTGCCGGGCTTCCTGGACGACGTCGAGGGGCTGCTGACCGAGAACCGGATCTTCCGTCAGCGCAACGTCGATATCGGCGTCGTCTCGGCCGACGACGCCATGGACTGGGGCTTCACCGGCGTCATGCTGCGCGGCAGCGGCGTGCCCTGGGACCTGCGCAAGGCGCAGCCCTATGACGGCTACGAGGACTACGAGTTCGACATCCCGGTCGGCAAGAACGGCGACTGCTTCGACCGCTATCTCTGCCGGCTGGAGGAAATGCGGCAGTCGGCCCGGATCATCAAGCAGGTGCTGGACAAGCTGCCGGACGGGCCGGTCGCCAGCACCGACGGCAAGATGGTGCCGCCGACGCGGGGCGAGATGAAGCGCTCGATGGAGGCGCTGATCCACCACTTCAAGCTCTACACCGAGGGCTATCACGTGCCGGAAGGCGAGACCTATACCGCCGTCGAGGCGCCGAAGGGCGAGTTCGGCGTCTACCTGATCGCCGACGGCACGAACAAGCCCTATCGCTGCAAGATCCGCGCGCCGGGCTTCGCGCACCTGCAGGCGCTCGATTTCATGGCCAAGGGGCATCTGCTCGCCGACTCGGTCGCCATCATCGGCAGCCTCGACGTCGTCTTCGGGGAGATCGACCGATGAGCGCGCCGACGGCGAACGTCGCCCAGCCCGAGAGCTTCGCCTTCACGCCGGAGAACCTGGCCGAGGCGAAGAAGATCATCGCCCGCTATCCGCCGGGCCGGCAGGCGAGCGCCGTCATGCCGCTGCTCGACATCGCCCAGCGCCAGCACGACAACTGGCTGCCGCGCGCGGCCATGGACCATGTCGCCGGGCTGCTGGAGATGCCGCGCATCCGGGTCTACGAGGTGGCGTCGTTCTACACGATGTACAACCTGGCCCCGGTGGGGAAATACTTCCTGCAGGTCTGCACGACGACGCCCTGCTGGCTGCGCAAGTCGGGTGACATCGTCGAGGCGGTCAAGGCGCATCTCGGCATCGGCATCGGCGAGACCACGGCCGACGGTCTGTTCACGCTGATCGAGGTCGAGTGCCTGGGCGCCTGCGTCAACGCGCCGATGATCCAGGTCAACGATGACTACTACGAGGACCTGACGCCGGACTCGGTGGTCGAGATCCTGAAGGCGCTGGCCAATGGCGAGCGGCCGCAGGCCGGTCCGCAGAACGGACGCCGCAGCTCGGAGCCCGAGGGTGGGCCGACCACGCTGACGGCATTCATGGAGTAGCGTCATGCTGCGCGACGAAGATCGCATCTTCACCAACCTCTACGGCTACCAGGATTTCCGCCTGGCCGCGGCGCGCAAGCGCGGCGACTGGGACGGCACCAAGGAGATCCTCGCCCGTTCGCCCGAGGACATCGTCGAGGAAGTGAAGAAATCCGGCCTGCGCGGCCGTGGCGGCGCCGGTTTCCCGACCGGCCTGAAATGGTCCTTCATGCCGAAGGAGTCGGACGGCCGGCCGTCCTACCTGGTGGTCAACGCCGACGAGGGCGAGCCCGGCACCTGCAAGGACCGCGACATGATGCGCCACGACCCGCACAAGCTGGTCGAGGGTTGCCTGATCGCCGGCTACGCCATGCGCGCCATCGCCGCCTACATCTATATCCGCGGCGAGTTCCATCACGAAGGCAACGCCCTGCAGGAGGCGATCGACGAGGCTTACGCGGCCGGCTTGATCGGCAGGAACGCCTGCGGGTCGGGCTACGACTTCGACGTCTACCTGCACCGCGGCGCCGGGGCCTATATCTGCGGCGAGGAGACGGCGCTGCTCGAAAGCCTGGAGGGCAAGAAGGGCCAGCCGCGCCTGAAGCCGCCCTTCCCGGCGGCCTG
>JANQKO010000681.1 GCA_028281075.1 Alphaproteobacteria bacterium
GCCGCCGATCGACCCGCCCTCCGCCGGCATGGCGCCGGCCGAGCCGGCCTCGCCGCCGGCGCCGCCGGTGGTGCTGCGCGATTTCGCCCGGCTTGCCGCGCTCGCCGAGGAGCGCAAGCAGGGCATCCTGTTCCACCACATTTCGGAAGACGTGCATCTCGTCGGCTTCGAGCCGGGCCGGCTCGAGTTCCGGCCGGGGCCGAACGCGCCCGCCAACCTGGCGGTGATGCTGAAGAACTTCGCCGAGGAATGCACGGGCGAGAGCTGGGTGGTCACCATCAACAACGAGGCCGACGGCGCGCCGACGCTGGCCGAACGAAGCCGCGCGGCGGCCGCGGCGGCGCCGGCCGAGATCGCCGCCCATCCCCTGGTGCAGGCGACGCTGGAGGCGTTTCCGGGATCGGAAATCGGCGCCGTGCGTGATATGCACGCAGCCGGCGCGGAGCCCGGTGACGACGATGCCCCGGCCTTGAAACAGATGGCGAGCGATAAGGACGGACGATGAAGAATCTCGGCCAGATGCTGAAACAGGCCCAGGAATTCCAGACCAGGATGGCCGAGATGCAGCAGCAGCTCGAGAACATCGAGATCGTCGGCAGCGCCGCCGGCGGCATGGTCCAGGTGACGCTGAACGGCAAGGGCGAGATGCGGGGGGTCAAGCTCGATCCGTCGCTGTGCAAGCCGGAAGAGGCGGAGGTGATGGAAGACCTGCTGGTCGCCGCGCACAACGACGCCAAGCGCCGGGTCGAGGAGCGCACGGCCGAGGAAATGCAGAAGCTGACCGGCGGCCTGCAACTGCCGCCCGGCATGAAGCTGCCGTTCTAGCGGGCCATGCCCGCCAAAAAGGGGACAGTCCCCATTTTCAGGACGCAACCATCCGTCATTGCCGGGCCTGACCCGGCGATCCAGGTCCCTTTTGGGATGCCGTCTGGATGCCCGGATCAAGTCCGGGCATGACGGACCGCGGCCGGGACACCGATACCGCGTCATGATGGGGCCGGAGATCGAGCGGCTGGTTCAGTTGCTGGCCAGGCTGCCGGGGCTGGGGCCGCGCTCGGCGCGGCGGGCGGCACTGCACCTGATCAAGCGCCGGGACACGCTGCTGACGCCGCTGGCCGAGAGCCTGCGGGCGGCGGCCGAGAACGTGCGCGCCTGCGGCATCTGCGGCAACCTCGACGCCGGCGATCCCTGCGGCATCTGCCGCGACCCGGGCCGCGAGGCGGCGGCGATCTGCGTGGTCGAGGACGTCGCCGACCTCTGGGCACTGGAGCGGGCGGCCGTGTTCCGCGGCCGCTATCACGTGCTGGGCGGCACGCTGTCGGCGCTGGACGGTGTCGGGCCGGAGGACCTGAACATCGCCGGTCTGCTGGAGCGGGCGGCGGCGCCCGAGGTGCGCGAGGTGATCCTGGCCACCAACGCCACGGTCGACGGCCAGACGACGGCGCATTACATCACCGAGCGTCTGGCCGGCTGTGACGTGACGGTATCGGGACTGGCCCACGGCGTGCCGGTGGGCGGCGAGCTCGATTATCTGGACGACGGCACGCTGGCCGCGGCGCTGAAGGCGCGCAAGTCGTTCTAGCCGGCGCGCGTCAGCAGCCGATCACCGGCCGGACGGCGCGCGAATAGACGGTCAGGCCGCCGTCGATCGTCTGCTCGACCGACGACAGGCCGGTCGTGACATAGACACGGGGCGTGCCGTTCATCTCGTCGGCGGCGCTGCGGCCGACCAGCGAGACCAGGCCCAGAACGACCAGGCCCAACAGCCAAAGGCCGAACCAGAGGGCGAAGGCTTTGGGGTCGTTGCTACTCATCTCATTCATCTCCGAAGCGGGCGAAACCGGCGCCCGGACCGCCAGGCCGGACCGCGGCCATGGCTAATCAGATATGAATGGGTTATCACGTTAATCAATATATCGAATTGATATATAATATGAGATGTGATCGGCCGGACCGAGGGCGTGGCGCCGATCCGGTTCGTTTCTCTGTGTCTGCGGTTCCCCGTGCCTCTGTGGTCAGCCCATCCCGTCTCAGCCGCCGGGCAGCGCGGAGACGGGGCGGGGCGCGGCCAGCGCGTCCTCGACCGCCTCCGTGGTCTCGTCCGCGTCGTCGTCGAGCTGCAGGTCCTCGATCTTCTCGGCCCGGCCGATGATCTTCGTGGTCGAGATGCCGATGTCCTTCAGGTCCTTCTCGGCCTGGGCATGGTGGCGCTTCAGGGCGTCGACCCGGTCGTCCAGCCGCCGCACGTCGTCCAGCAGGCGCTGGACCTGCGCCTGGATGACGCCGGCGGCCTCGCGCATGCGGGCGTCTTTCAGCACCGCGCGCACGGTGTTCAGCGTCGCCATCAGCGTCGTCGGCGAGACGATCCAGACCCGGGCGCGGTAGGACAGCTCGACCAGGTCGGCGAAGTTGGCGTGCAGTTCGGCATAGACCGCCTCGGAGGGCAGGAACATCAGCGCCGAATCCGCCGTCTCGCCGGCGACGATATAGCGCTCACGGATGTCGGTGATGTGCTTCTGGATGGCGGTGCGGAACTCGCGCCGCGCCCGCTTCTCGGCCGCCTCGTCCCGGGCCGCGCGCAGCGCGTGGTAGCTTTCCAGCGGGAACTTGGAATCGATGCCGATCGGCCCCGGCGGCCGCGGCAGGCGCACCAGGCAGTCGACCCGCCGGCCGTTGCCGAGCTGGGCCTGGAAGGCATAGGCCGACGGCGGCAGGATGGCGCCGACCAGGTCCTGCAACTGGACCTCGCCGAAAGCGCCGCGAGCCTGCTTGTTGTCGAGGATGTCCTGCAGGCCGATGACCTGGCCGGTCAGCTCGGCGATGTTCTTCTGGGCGTGGTCGATGACGTCCAGGTGCTTGCGCAGCTCGCCCAGGCTGGCCGCCGTCTTGGACGAGGACTGTTCGAGGCTGTCGCCCATGCGCTTGCTGACGCCGTCGAGGCGCTCCTGCAGGCTGCGGGTCAGCTCGGCGCGCTCGGCCGCGTTCTGCTCGGCCATCTGCGACAGCCGGCCGCCGATCTCCCGCTGCGCGGCGGCGAGCGCGGCGGCCGCGTCGCCGAGCTGGGCGATGCGGGTCTCGGCCGCCTGCCGGGCCTGCCGGTCCCGCCGGCCGACGATGGCCACGGCGGCGACCGCCGTGACGGCGGCGAGCAGCGCCGCGACGACGCCGATGATCAGCAGGCTGGTTTCCATGAGCCGGTGGGCCTCGAATCGCTGGATCAAAACCGGAACGAGCCTAGCACGCCGCGGCGCGGATTGCCGGATTTCCCCCGAGCTTGACGCGTTTCCGGGCAGATACTAGGTACTGCATGGCAAGGAGCATTCGACATGGCCGGCGAATCATGGCGTTGATGCCGATCATTACCGCGCCCGACCCGCGCCTGAAGGTGCGGTCCGAGGCCGTCGGAACGGTGGACGATGCCGTCCGGAAGCTGCTGGACGACATGCTGGCGTCGATGTACGCGGCGCCCGGCATCGGCCTGTCGGCGATCCAGGTCGGCGTGACCAAGCGCGTGATCGTCACCGACGTGGCGGCGGACGATGAACCGCGCGCGCCGCTGTTCCTGGTCAATCCGCGGATCGTGCGGTTCTCCGACGACATGGCGCTCTATAACGAGGGCTGCCTGTCGCTGCCGGAGCATTACGCCGAGATCGAGCGGCCGGAAGGCATCACGGTCGAGTACCTGGACCGTGACGGCGCGCCGCGGTCGCTGGACGCCGGCGGCCTCCTGTCGCGCTGCATCCAGCACGAGATGGACCATCTCGACGGCATTCTGTTCGTCGACCACCTGTCGGCGATCAAGCGCAACATGATCCTGCGCAAGCTGGTGAAGGCCCGCCGCCAGAAAGCCTCGGCCTGACGCCGGCATGAGCCGCCTCCGGCTCGCCTTCATGGGAACGCCCGATTTCGCGGTGCCGACGCTGGCGGCGCTGATCGCCGCCGGCCATGACATCGCCGCCGTCTACAGCCAGCCGCCGCGCGCGGCCGGCCGGGGCAGGCAGCCGCGGCCGTCGCCGGTGCAACGGGTCGCCGAGGATCATCGCATCGACGTCAGGATGCCCGTCCACCTGAAGACTGCCGAGGCGCGGGACGCCTTCGCTGCGCTCCACCTGGACGCCGCTGTCGTCGTCGCCTATGGCCTGATCCTGCCGCCGCCGATCCTGGCGGCGCCCCGGCTCGGCTGCCTCAACCTGCATGCCTCGCTGCTGCCGCGCTGGCGCGGGGCGGCGCCGATCCAGCGCGCGATCATGGCCGGCGACGCCGAAACCGGCGTCGCCGTGATGCGGATGGACGCCGGCCTCGACACCGGGCCGGTATTGCTGTCGGCGCGGGTGGCGATCGGGCCGGCGGCCACCGCCGGCGAGCTGCATGACGAGGTGGCCCGCCTCGGCGCGCCGCTGATGGTCCGGGCGCTGGCGGGGCTCGCCGACGGCCGGCTGACGCCCCGGCCGCAGGCCGAGAGCGGCGTGACCTACGCCGACAAGATCGACAAGGCCGAAGCGCGCATCGCCTGGTCGCGGCCGGCGGCCGAGCTCGACCGCCGGATTCGCGGCCTGTCGCCCGTTCCCGGCGCCTGGTTCGAACATGATGGCGCCCGTATCAAGGTGCTGCTGGCGGAACCGCTGGCCGATGTCTCGGGGCCGCCGGGCACGGTGCTGGACGACCGGCTGACGGTCGCCTGCGGCGAAGGCGGCCTGCGGCCGCGGATGCTGCAGCGGGCCGGCAAGGCGCCGATGCCGGCCGAGGCGCTGCTGCGCGGATTCCCGATCCCGGCCGGCGCGCGGCTGGCCTGACGCGGCGCTGGAGGAGCCATGCCGCGCTACAGGCTGACGGTGGAATATGACGGCCACGACTTCGTCGGCTGGCAGCGGCAGGATAACGGGCCGTCGGTGCAGGCGGCGCTGGAAACGGCGATCGCCGCCTTTTGCGGCCACGACGTGACGGTGTTCGCCGCCGGACGCACGGACGCGGGCGTGCATGCCGCGGCCCAGACCGTGCATGTCGACCTGGCGAAGGCGATGCCGGCCGACAAGGTGCGCGACGCCGCCAATTTCCACCTGAAGCCGCGGCCGGTCGCCGTGCTGGCGGCGGCGCCGGTCGACGAGGCGTTCCACGCCCGCTTCAGCGCCGTCGGCCGGCGCTATGTCTATCGCATCGTCAACCGGCGGGCGCCGCTGACCTACCTGCGCGGCCGGGCCTGGCACGTGGTGCCGCCGCTCGACGCGGATGCCATGCACCGCGCGGCCCAGGCGCTGGTCGGCCGGCACGACTTCACCACCTTCCGCTCGGTGCAGTGCCAGGCGAAATCGCCGCTGAAGACGCTGACGGCCCTTGACGTCACCCGCGACGGCGAGGCGGTGCGGATCACGGCGCTGGCCCGGTCGTTCCTGCACAACCAGGTGCGGTCCATGGTCGGCAGCCTGAAGAAGGTCGGCGAGGGCCGCTGGGCCGAGGACGAGATCGCGGCGGCGCTGGCGGCGCGCGACCGCTCGCGCTGCGGTCCGGTGGCGCCGCCCGACGGGCTCTATCTCGACGCCGTCCTCTACGCCGGCGATCCGGGGGCCGTGGCCCTGACCGCTGGTACCGCGTGAACGAAATACGCTAGCCCAGCAAGCCGGCGCTGAAACGCTCGATGCTGAATTGCAGCAGGATTTCGCCGACCACCACGCCGATCGCGGTTGGAATGTCACAGCCCAAGCCGGCGCGGGCGACGAGAAAAGCGATGTAGAGCGCGGCCAGGAAGGCGGTGAACAGCAGGACCTGGCCAATGCCGCCCGCCATGAGGCCGAGCGACCGCAGCAGCAGAACCAGCACCACCAGCGCGATCTTCAACACCTGGGACCAGTTCCAGACAATGACGAAGGCGGCGTAACTGGCCTCGAGATTGAGCAGCCGCGTCACCGGCACCATGAGGACGACGAAACCGACCCAGGTAAACACGAAGACCACGGCCTGGACCAACAGATAGCTTGTGAAGCCCAAGACATTCACATCCGCGGCGATCAGATCCTGCGCCAGCAGAATTTGCAGCAGATAAAGCGGCGCGACGATGGCGGCCGCGAAGAACGACCGCCAGAACCCGTCGGCGGTGACGTTGAAATAGCGCGGCGCGTCCGGGTCGCGTAGGACGATGCGCCAGACCCCGTAGATCGACCGTTCGATCTCGCGGCGCGGCGGCATGTCAGCCGAAATAGTCCCGCAGCACGCGCCCGTAGATCCGTGTCAGCGTCTCGATATCGGCGACGGCGACATGCTCGTCGACCTTGTGCATGGTGCGGCCGACCATGCCGAACTCGACCACCGGGCAATGGTGCTTGATGAAGCGGGCGTCCGACGTGCCGCCCGTGGTGCTGAGCTCGGGCGTGACGCCGGTCTCGGCCGTGACGGCCCGGCGCAGCAGGTCGGTGAAATCGCCGGGCGCGGTCAGGAACGGCTCGCCGCCGACGCGCAGGTTCAGGTCGTAGTCGCCGCCGACCTCGGCGCATTCCCGGCGCAGCCAGTCGCAGAGATCAGCGCCGGTCTGGCTGGTGTTGAAGCGGATGTTGAAGGCGGCCGTCGCCTCGGCCGGGATCACGTTGCTGGCGGCATTGCCGACGTCGACGCTGGTGATCTCCAGGTTGGTCGCCTGGAAATGGTCGTTGCCGTCGTCGAACCCGCGCGCCAGCAGCCGGTCGAGCATGGCGAGCAGGCGCGGGATCGGGTTGTCGGCGAGGTGCGGATAAGCGACATGGCCCTGCGTCCCGCGCACCACCAGCCTGCCGCCGAGCGTGCCCCGGCGGCCGTTCTTGATCATCTCGCCGAGCCTGCCGGGGTTGGTCGGCTCGCCGACCAGGCAATGGTCGATCGCCTCGCCGCGTTCGGCCAGCCAGGCCAGCACCTTCTCGGTGCCGTTGATGGCCGGGCCTTCCTCGTCGCCGGTGATCAGCAGGCTGATGGCGCCGTCGAAGCCGTTGCCGCGCGCGGTCAGGAAGCCGGCCGCGGCGGCGACGAAACAGGCGATCGCCGCCTTCATGTCGCTGGCGCCGCGGCCCCAGAGCGTGCCGTCGATCACCTCGGCGGCGAAGGGATCGGCCTGCCAGGCCGCCGCGTCGCCGACCGGCACCACGTCGGTATGGCCGGCGAAGCAAAAGTTCGGCCGGCCCGCGCCGCGCCGGGCATAGAGGTTGTCGACGTCGTCCGTCCCGGGTTCGGAGAACACCAGCCGGTGGCAGGTGAAGCCCAGGCCTTCGAGCGTCGTCTGCAGGACGTCCAGCGCGCCGGCGTCCGTCGGCGTCACGCTGGGCCGCCGGATCAGCGCGCGGGCGAGATCCAGCGCATCGATCCGCGCGGTTGCATCCATGTTTCGGGTCTTACCGGCTGCCCGAAACCCGGTCAACTGTCCTTGAACGTGCCAGCCGCGCGGTTGCCGGGTGCAGGGCTAGTCGCGCAGCAATTCGTTGATCGAGGTCTTGGCCCGGGTGCCGGCGTCGACCTGCTTGACGATGACGGCGCAGTAGAGGCTGGGGCCGGGGCTGCCGTCGGCCAGCGGCCGGCCCGGCAGGGCGCCCGGCACGACGACGGAATAGGCCGGCACGCGGCCGTAATGCACCTCGCCCGTGGCGCGGTCGACGATCTTGGTCGAGGCGCCGATATAGACGCCCATGGACAGCACCGCGCCCTGCTCGACGATGACGCCCTCGGCCACTTCCGAGCGGGCGCCGATGAAACAGTCGTCCTCGATGACGACGGGGTTGGCCTGCAGCGGCTCCAGCACGCCGCCGATGCCGGCGCCGCCGGAGATGTGGCAGTTCCTGCCGATCTGGGCGCAGCTTCCGACCGTGGCCCAGGTGTCGACCATGCTGCCGGAATCGACGTAGGCGCCCAGGTTGACGAAGCTTGGCATCAGCACGACACCCGGCGCGATATAGGCCGAGCGGCGGACGACGCAGTTCGGCACGGCGCGGAAGCCGGCCGTGCGGAACTGGTTGTCGCCCCAGCCCTCGAACTTGGACGGCACCTTGTCGAACCAGGTGGTGCGCGCGCCGGGGCCGCCGTCGATCGGCGCCATGTCGTAGAGCCGGAACGACAGCAGCACGGCCTTCTTCAGCCACTGGTTCACCCGCCAGCCGCCGTCGCGCTTCTCGGCGACACGCATCTCGCCGCCGTCGAGCGCCGTCAGCGCCGTCTCGATGGCCTCGCGCACGGCGCCGGTGGTGCCGGGACCGATGTTCTCGCGGTCTTCCCAGGCGGCGTCGATCGCGGCTTGCAGACTATCGGCGTTCATGGTGGCCCCTCTTGCTCGCAAACGGCCGGGCGCACCTTAATGGCCAGCCAGGACTAGTCAACCGGCACGGCGTAACAGAATGAGGCCAGCACGGAAACTAAACGGACGAATTTCCTTGGTAAGGAAGTCCGTCATCCTCAAGTTGGGCCTGAAGCAGGCCTGCTATGTAATCTTCCATTTTGCTGAAATCGAGATGCCCTTCATCCCATGCTCTATCAGCCGCTGCCAGTGCGGCTTCGTAACCACCCCGGCTCTCTCTGATCCGCTCAGGAAGAATTTTTCTCCCCGGCAACAACGCGCCGGAGCGGACGCAGAGCAAGTAATAACAGGTTGCTCTTGCTGTTCTTCCATTTCCTTCAATAAACGGATGGATCCAATTCAGTCGCCACAGACCATATGCGGCTAACTCTGTCTCGGTCCACACATACCAATTTTCCTGAATCGTCGAAACAAAGCGATCCATCCAGTCGTTAACATCGTTGAAGTGTGGTGGTTTGTGGCTTCCTACGTAAATGGGTTCCTTACGGAATCTTCCGCCGAATTGAGAGATATTCGCTACAGCAACATGATTTAGGGCCCAGAGCAGATATTTGTCGAAAGCTCCGGGCCCCTTCATCAGGCCGATCTCGATGCAGTTGGTCAGCAGTTCATATTGCCGGTTCAGGTTTTGCTCCTGAATTCGGTCGAAGAGGTACTGATCTTCCTGTTCGAGGATGAACACGGATATGTATGGTTCAGCAGAAAATTCTATGCAGGGGCTTTGCTCACCCGCAGGCTCTTGGACGACTCAACTGCCGATTCTTTTGTTATGCGAGAACCTTTGGGCGCATTTCCATACACAAAGCTTGCCCGTTGCTCCATGAGTTGCTCATCCGTTAATTCAACGGATTTTGCACGGTCCAAAAGCGCTCGCAACTCTGGACGCTCTGGTGCGCGCTTTAGGGCCGACTTGCGTTCCGCCATTTAGAATCTCCCCGGTGCAGAAAACTCACGCAACCGCACCATCACACGGCCGCAGTTGGATGCGATTCATAGGCTGTTATGTATGCGCTCTTGCGCTGGAAAAAGCTAGGACAGGCTGTATCACTGCAATTAGCATTGCGTTGCCAAACATGCCTAATGATCAGGTCTTGAGCCTGAGGTGGAAATATTCTCTTTTAAAAACAAGATCTTATGGAAGTTTTGAGATGTCTCGCCACTTCGTCCTGTGAAGCCTTCTCTGGGCACTGCGCGCATATTGAACTGTTATTTTCAACCTAGGTGACCGGTTGACTCGATTGTGGCCCGTCCGACGACGGACTAACACGTCTGCACTATGGCAATGCCGTAAGCCAGGTCGTCAGGTCGTCGGTATGGTGGTGCACGTGGTCGGTGTCGGCGGCCTGGGCCGGGCTGTCGGGGGCGTCGGAGACCCAGACCGTGGTCATGCCCAGCGCCGCCGCCGGCGCCAGGTTGCGGACCATGTCCTCGAACATGATCGCGGTCAGCGGGTCGATGCCGTGCCGGGCCAGCATCTTTTCGTACGGGTCCATGGTCGGCTTCGGCAGATAGTCGGAATCGACGATGTCGAACACGTCCTCGAAGTGGTGCCGGATGCCGAGCCGGTCGGTGACGCGGGCGGCATGGTCGCGAGTGCCGTTGGTGAAGATCAGCTTGCGGCCCGGCAGCCGCGCCAGCGCGGCGTCGAGCGCGACGTCGGCGGGAATGCCCGACAGGTCGATCTCGTGCACATAGTCGAGGAAGGCCGCCGGGTCCATGCCGGTCTCGACCATCAGGCCGCGCAGCGTGGTGCCATGCTGGCGGAAATGATCCTTCTGCAGCCGCCGCGCCTCGTCGAAGCCGACGCCCATATAGCCGGCGATGAACTCGCCCATGCGCCGGTCGATCTGGTCGAACAGGTTGCAGCGGCGCGGATAGAGCGTGTTGTCGAGATCGAAGATCCAGACCTCGACATGGTCGACGTGGGCGGCGTCGGGGAGCGTGGCTTGCGGCATGGCCGGGACTCTGGTTGCTGGCGTCGTCCGGGGCAAGGGAAAACCGGCGGCGGCCCGCGCAAATGTGCGACCGGTTAAGGCGACCTTAAGCTTCGCCGGTTAACGTCTCAGAACACGGTATTCTGCTGCAGATCAAGTACATGCCGCCACTTTCCCAGTCGCGAGAGTTGCATGCGGGGGCGTCGACGGGCATGGCCGACCATGCGCCCCAAGCGCTGGTGGCGGCCTATCCCGGACCGGCCTTCTGTGTCGATGCGAACGGCGCCGTGCTGGCCTGCAATCCGGCCATCGAGCCGGTGATTTCGGTGCTGGAGACCAATCCGGCGATCAAGAACACGCTGCTGCGGGTCGTCCGCGACGGGCGCCCGAGCCTGGAACGCCTGAAGCTGTCGGGCGCGCATGCCGGCCGCGTGTTCGACCTCGCCTTCCTGCCGGTCGCGGACGGCGGCGAGGCGGCGGTGCTGGCGGTCGGCCGCGACAGCACGCTGGACGTGCATTTCACCGAGGCCGTGGTGCTGTCGCGGCAGCTCTTCAAGGACCTGGTGACCTGCTCCGCCGATTTCGCCTGGGATGTGGGGGCCGACCACAACTTCGCCTTCGTCTCGCCGCAGGGCGCGCTCGGCTATGACGCGCACGAACTGGCCGACAATCCCGTCCGCCTGCTGGCCCCGGACCCCTACCGGCCGCCGGACCCCTGGCCGTTCGAGAGCGCCGAGCCGCAGAACGGCGTCGAGGTCTGGCTGAAACGGTCGGACGGGCGCCTGGCCTGCGTCCTGGTGTCGAGCCTGCCGGTGCTGGACGACGACGGCAACTGGTGCGGCGCGCGCGGGGTCTGCCGCGACGTCACCGAGGCACGCGAACGCGAGGCCGAGCTGACCCGGGTCCGGGCGCGCCAGGAGCTGACCCGCGCCATCGTCGATTCGATCCGCAACGAGCTGACCCCGGGCGCCATGTTCGCTGCCGCCGCGAAGCTGACGGCGCGGGCCCTGCAGGCGGCGCAGGTGACGATCATCCGCGAGGGCGAGGCTGGCCAGGGCGAGGTCGTCGCCGCCATCGGCGACGCGTCCCTGGCGCCGTCGCCCGATCGCCTGCCGGTCGCCAGCGCCGAGGACGGCGCCGAGCTCGTGGTCGACGAGGCCAGCCGGACGCTGTTCGCTCCCTGCCGCTACCAGCACGAGTTGAAGGGCCGGCTCTGCGTGGTCTGGCCGCGCGACGATCACCGCGACGAGGCCGAGGACAAGTCGGTGCTGGCCGACCTCGCCGGCCAGATCGGCATCGCCATGGCCCAGGCCGAGGTGCAGGACCGCCTGGAACACCTTTCGCGCACCGACGAGCTGACCGGACTGCTGAACCGGCGCGCCTTCGTCGAGACCGTGTCGCAACGGATCGCGCAGCACCGCCGCATGGGACGCGTCGGCGCGTTGCTCTATCTCGATCTCGACAACTTCAAGGCCGTCAACGACATGCGCGGCCATGCTCGCGGCGACGCTGTTCTGTGCGAGCTGGCCGGACTGATGCTGAACGGCGGCTTGCGCCGGGGCGACACCTCCGGCCGGATCGGCGGCGACGAGTTCGCGATCTGGCTCGAGGAAACCGGTGCCGAGGGCGCCGTGGCCAAGGCCGAGGCGCTGCTGGCGGACGCCGCCGGACTGCGGCGGCATTCCGGCCGCGACGACCGGCCGCTGACGCTGTCGATCGGCGTCGCGGTGGCTGTGCCCGACTCCGACGGCAACGTCGACAGCCTGATCGCCGCCGCCGACGCCGCCATGTACCGGGCCAAGCAGGCCGGCAAGGGCGCCGTGGTGCTGGCCGGCGCCGACGAAAAGACAGAGGGTGACGAGGAAACCGCATGCTGAGGAAGCTGTTCAGCCGCAAACCCAAGCCGGCCGACGAGCAGATGTCTCCGAGCTACGAGGAACAGCGGCAGCAGATCCAGAACGCCGACGCGAGCGTGCGCCTGGATCTGGCCAGCCGGACGGATGCCCGGCCGGAGATCCTGTATTACCTGGCCGAGGACGACTCTCCCGATGTCCGCCGCGCGATCGCCGCGAACTCGGCGACGCCGGCCCAGGCCGACGTGCTGCTGGCCACCGATGCCGACGACGAGGTGCGCTGCGACCTGGCGCTGAAGATCGCCCGGCTGGTGCCGGACATGCCGGCCGACGAGCAGAACCGGGTGCGCGAGCAGGCCATCGAGGTGCTGGACATGCTGGCCCAGGACCAGTTGCCGCGGGTCCGCGCCATCCTGTCCGAGCAATTGAAGGCGGCGGGCAACGTGCCGAAGCAGGTCATCACCCGGCTGGCCAGGGACGTGGAGCTGATCGTCTCGGCGCCGGTGCTGGAATACTCGCCGCTGCTGAACGACGCCGACCTGCTGGAGATCATCGCCGCCGGCACCGCTCAGGGCGCGATGACGGCGATCGCCAAGCGCACCGACGTCGGCGCCGACATCGCCGACGCCGTGGTCGCCTCGCTGGACGTGCCGGCGGTGGCCGCGCTGCTGACCAACAAGGGCGCGCAGATCCGCGAGGAGACGCTGGACAAGATCATCGACAACGCGGCCGAGGTCGATAGCTGGCACGAGCCGCTGGTGATGCGGCCGGAGCTGTCGATGCGGGCGGTGCGGCGCATAGCCGGTTTCGTCGCCTCGTCGCTGGTCAGCATCCTCGCCGAGCGGAACGACCTGGACGAGCACACGGCGGCCGAGCTGGCCGAGGCCGTGAAGAAGCGGCTCGATCAGGCCGGCGGCGACGCCGACGACGCGGCCCGCGCCCTGTCGATGTTCGAGGCGGGCGGGCTCGACGACGAGGCGGTCAGCGGCGCCGTCGACCTGGGCCAGATCGAATTCGTCGTGCATGCCCTGTCGCTGCGCGGGCAGGTGTCGCTGGACAGCGTCCGCAAGCTGCTGAACTCTGGCAGCGCCAAGGCGATCACCGCCTTGAGCTGGAAGGCCGGCCTGTCCATGCGCACGGCCATGCGCCTGCAGAGCAAGGCCGGCAAGGTGCCGCCGAACAAGATGCTCTACGCCCGCAACGGCACCGATTTCCCGTTGAGCGAGGAAGACATGAAGTGGCAGCTCGACGCGTTCGCCTGACGCGTTGACGGCGCCGCGCGGATTGCGGGGGGCGCCGGCTGCACGGTGATGCCTTTGGTTCGGGCCACATCAGCAACCGATAGCCGATCCTTCGAGACGCGTCCCTTCTGGCCGCTCCTCAGAGCCTGTGAAGAAATGACTTCTGGCCCAAAGAAAGCCGTCATGCTGGCGCAGGCCAGCATCCAATGGCATTGCAATGTGTTCAAAAACAACAAACATGGATCCTGGCCTCCGCCAGGATGACAACCTGGGGGGCATCGGCGCGATTTCTTCACACACTCTCAGGATGAGATTTTAGTTTGATATAGATGCATGACCTAATGCTGAGGAGGTCGCGTAGCGGCCGTCTCGAAGCATGCGATATCGGGTCGCGGCGGCGCGAACACATCCCGGCCTAGAACCGGTGGATCTTGGTGCCGGCGCCGGCCTCGGTGAAGATTTCCAGCAGCAGGACATGGGGCACGCGGCCGTCCAGGATGTGGGCCGCGTCGACGCCCCGGTCGACCGCCCACAGGCAGGTCTCCAGCTTCGGGATCATGCCGCCGGTGATGGTGCCGTCGGTCATCCGGGCCGCCGCCTGTTCGGGCGTCATTTCGGAGATCAGCGCGCCGTCGCCGTCGAGCACGCCGGCGACGTCGGTCAGCATGATCAGCTTGGCCGCGTCCAGTGTCGCCGCGACGGCGCCGGCGGCGGTGTCGGCGTTGATGTTGTAGGTCTCGCCGTCGGCGCCGACGCCGATCGGGGCGATCACCGGAATCACGTGCGATTCGGCCAGCGTGCGCAGCAGCCTCGGATTGATCTGGCTGGGCTCGCCGACGAAGCCCAGGTCCAGCACCCGCTCGATATTGGAATCGGGATCGCGTTTGCTGCGCCGCAGCCGCCGGGCCTCGATCAGGCGGCCGTCCTTGCCCGAGAGCCCGATGGCGGTGCCGCCGGCGCGGTTGATCTCGGTCACGACCTGCTTGTTGATCGAGCCCGAGAGTACCATCTCGACGATCTCGACGGTGGCCTTGTCGGTGACGCGCAGGCCGTCGACGAACTCGCTCTTGATGGCCAGCCGCTCCAGCATGTCGCCGATCTGCGGGCCGCCGCCATGCACGACCACGGGATTGATGCCGACCTGCTTGATCAGCACCACGTCGCGCGCGAACCGGGCCGCCAGGTCGTCGTCGCCCATGGCGTGGCCGCCATACTTGATGACGAAGGTGGCGCCGGCATATTCGCGCATATAGGGCAGCGCCTCGGACAGGGTCCGGGCCGTGGCGAGATGCTCGGGTTTGTCGGCGCCGCTGCTCATGGCGGCGCCTTATAGCGCAGTCAGGCCCCGTCCGCCAGCGCCGCCAGCGCGGCCCGCAGTTGCGGAATGCCGGTGCCCTTGGCGGCGCTGGTGACGATGATCTCGGGATGCGCAGCGCCGTGGCGCGCGAGTTTCGCCGCCGTCGCCCCGACCACCGTTTCCAGTGCCGGCGGCTTCACCTTGTCGGCCTTGGTCAGCACGGCCTGGTAGCTGACCGCCGCGGTGTCCAGCAGGTCCATCACCGCGTTGTCGGTGTCCTTGATGCCGTGGCGGGCGTCGAGCAGCAGGAAGGCGCGCCGGAGCTGCGGCCGGCCGCGCAGATAGTCGTGGATCAGCCGGGTCCAGCGGGCGATGTCGGTCTTCGCCGCCCGGGCGTAGCCGTAGCCCGGCAGGTCGACCAGGTGCAGCCGGCTGTCGACGGCGAAGAAATTGATCTCGCGCGTGCGGCCCGGCGTGTGCGAGGTGCGGGCCAGCGCCTTGCGGCCGGTGACGGCGTTCAAGAGGCTGGACTTGCCGACGTTGGAGCGGCCGGCGAAAGCGATCTCGACCAGGTCGGACTCGGGCAACTGGTCGATGCGGGCGACGCCGGTGACGAAGTCGCAGGGCCGCGCGAACAGCAGCCGGCCACGCTCGATCGCGGCCACCGCCGCCTCGGCGTCGCTGGCCGGATCGGCCACCTAGCTGTTTCCGATCGGCACGCCCATGCGTTTCATGATCACGTATTGCTGGGCCATGGACAGCAGGTTGTTCCAGGTCCAGTAGATCACCAGGCCGGCCGGGAACTGCGCCAGCAGGAAGGTGAACAGGATCGGCATGAGCAGGAAGACCTTGGCCTGCACCGGATCGGTCGGCTGCGGGTTCAGCTTCTGCTGGGCGAACATGCTGATGCCCATCAGCAGCGGCCAGATGCCGAGCATCAGGAAGTCCGGCGGCGACCAGGGGATCAGGCCGAACAGGTTGAAGATCGTCGTCGGGTCGGGCGCCGACAGGTCCTGGATCCAGCCGTAGAACGGCGCGTGCCGCATCTCGATGGTGACGTAGAGCACCTTGTAGAGGGCGAAGAAGACCGGGATCTGGATCAGGATCGGCAGGCAGCCCGAGGCCGGGTTGACCTTCTCCTTCTTGTACAGCGCCATCAGCTCCTGGTTCATCTTCTGCCGGTCGTCGCCATACTTGTCGCGCAGCTTGGTCATCTCCGGTGCCAGCGCCTTCATCTTGCTCATCGCCTTGTAGGACTTGTTGGCGAGCGGGAAGAACACCAGCTTGACGCAGACCGTCAGCAGCAGGATGGCCAGGCCGAAATTGCCGATCAGCAGGTAGAAGTAGTGCAGGACGTGGAACAGCGGGATGGTCAGGAAGAAGAACCAGCCGAAGTCGACCGCGCGGTCGAACAGCGGGACGTCGTAGCGGTCGCGATAGCTGTCCAGCAGGTTGACGACCTTGGCGCCGGCGAACAGCCGGTTGACGACCTCGGCGCTGCCGCCGGCCGGCACGGTCTCCAGGTTTCTCAGATAGTCCGACTGGAACCGGTCGCCCTGCAGATAGCGGTGGGCGGCGGTGAACTCGCTGCCCTGGTCGGGCACCAGCGCCGTCAGCCAGTATTTGTCGGTGATGCCGATCCAGCCGTTCGGCGTCTTGTACTCGACGCTGCCGGCCTCCTGGACGTCGTCGTAATCGACCTCGTCCAGGGTCTCGTTCAGGACGCCGATCGGTCCCTCGTGCAGGATATAGAGCTGGAAGGTATCCGGCTGGCCGGTGCGCTGCACCAGGCCGAAGGGGTGCAGGCTGATGGACTGGTCCGAATTGTTCACGATGCGTTGGCGGATCGTGAACATGTAGTCCTTGTCCAGCTCGTAGACCCGGACGAAGCGCAGGCCGGCGCCATTGTCCCAGGTCAGCGTCACCGGCGTCTCCGGCGTCAGCACGTCGCGGTTCGCGGTCCAGACCGTATCGCCGTCGGGCAGCGCGACCTCGGTCTCGGCCGGCGCCACCCAGCCGAAGCGCGCGAAATAGGGCCTCTGGCTGCCGCGCGGCGACAGCAGCGTCACGTCGGGACTGTCGGGTGCCTGGCTGACCTTGTAGTCGTTCAGCGTCAGGTCGTCGATGCGGCCGTCGCGCAGCGAGATCGAGCCGCTGAGCCGCGGCGTCTCGATGCGGATGCGCGGCACCTCGGCCAGCGCCGCGTCGCGGACGGCCGAGGGATCGGCGGTCGGCGGCATGCCGGGCACCGCCGGGGCGCCGGTGGGCGCGGTCGGCACCGGCACCGTGGCGTCGCCGGCCGGCGCCTGCGGCGTTCCGGCCTGCTGTTCGGTCGTGGGCGGCGGTGGCGGCACCAGCGACTGCTCGAAGAACATGGTCCAGCCGACCAGGATGGCGAGCGAGATCACGATCGCCATGATCAGGTTGCGTTGGTCGGCCATGCGTCCTACTCGGCAGTTTTGGCCGGCGGCACCGGGTCGTAGCCCATGCCGCCGAAGGGATGACAGCGCCCCAGGCGGCGCAACGCGAGCCAGCCGCCGCGTGCCGCGCCGTGCCGGCGCAGCGCGTCGAGGGCGTAGTGGGAACAGCTCGGATGGTAGCGGCAGCGCCCGCCGAGATAAGGCGACAGCAGCAACTGATAGCCGCGGACCAGCAGCGTCAGAAGGCGCGCGAGGGGGCTCATCGGGTCATGGTCTCACGGCTGGCGGTCTGGGGCCGGACCGGCCTCGCCACCGGTGTCGGCCCGGCAGGCCCGGAGCCTGCGCAACGCCGTCTTCAGATCCTGCACCAGCGCCGGATACGGTCGTGACAGGGCGGCCCGCCGTCCGATGATTACATAATCGCGCCGCGGCGCGGCGCAATGCCCCATGACATCGGCGGCGGCCGCGCGCAGCCGGCGGCGGGCGCGGTTGCGTTCGACCGCGTTGCCGACCTTCTTGCTGACGGTAAAGCCGAGCCGGAGGCTGTGTTGCACCTGTTCGTCCTCTTCCAGCGCGCCCGTGGCCCACGGACGCATCTGCAAGACCAGGCCGGGAGTGATGAACCGGCGCTTGGTGCCGGCGACACGCAGGAATTCCGCCCGCCGTTTCAGGCGGCCGACGGCGGCCGGCATGCGGTCAGGCCGAGAGGCGCTTGCGACCCTTGGCGCGGCGGTTGGCCACGATGCGGCGGCCGCCGACGGTCGCCATCCGGGCCCGGAAGCCGTGGCGCCGCTTGCGCACGAGTTTGCTCGGTTGATAGGTCCGTTTCACCGGTACGACTCCGTGGTTTCGACCCCGGCCGCGAGGCGCCGAAATCAAGGCCCGCTGTATAAGCGCTCGCCGAAGCCGAGTCAACGCCGCCCCGCGCCAGTCCCGGACCTGTCACGCTTGTCGCCCCGACCTTCACGTTTGCTTTATCGTCGCTGAAATCGGACGCTGAAATGCCTAATACATCTGGGTGGAAAGGGGACGGCCGCGCTGGTC
>JANQKO010000409.1 GCA_028281075.1 Alphaproteobacteria bacterium
GCGACGAAGGCGCCCAGCATCAGCAGGTCGCCTTGCGCGAAATTGATCATCTCGGTCGCCTTGTAGATCAAGACGAATCCGAGCGCGATCAGCCCGTAGATGCAGCCCAACGCCGCACCGTTGATCAGAAGCTGTATGACCTGAAAGCCGTCCGCCATACCCCTGGCGCGTTCCATCCCTGTCAAAAAACGCGGCGCTTGTAAGCGCGCCGTTGCCCCTTTTTGTCCTGCATTCGGCGCGTGCACGCAACAGGTAATTGCATGGCAGCTCTGCAACCGCTACGGCGGCAGGCATGATACAATGCGGTCCGTGCCGGCAGCCGGCACCGGTCCCTGGCCTCCAGCCCCGCGAGTACGGCGATGTTTCCCGTCAGCTATCTGCGCGCCGCCGTCAACGGCGCTTCGGCCAACCTGCAAGGCATGCTGTGGATGGCGCTGGCCGGGCTGATCTTCGCCTTGTTCACCGGCATCGTCCGGCACGTGTCGACCGATATGGACCCGATGCAGGCCGCCTTCCTGCGCTACGCCTTCGGCCTGATCTTCATCGCCCCCTTCGTCATGCGCATGCGGCTCGGCAGCCTGCGCCCCGGATACCTGGCCCTGCACGGGCTGCGCGGCCTGGTGCACGGGATCGGCGTCCTCTGCTGGTTCATCGCCATGAGCCGCATTCCGCTGGCCGAGGTGACGGCGCTCGGCTTCACCTCGCCCGTCTTCGCCACCGTCGGCGCCGTCCTGTTCCTGGGCGAACGGGTCCGCCTGCGCCGGATCGGCGCCGTCTGCATGGGCTTCGCCGGCGCGCTGGTCATCCTGCGGCCGGGTGTCGAAGCCATCGATATCGGCGCCATCGCCATGCTGATCGCGGCGCCGCTGTTCGCCGTGTCGAAGATCGTCGCCAAGGTGCTGACGCTGCGAGAATCGACGCCGACCATCGTCGCCTCGCTGTCGCTGCTGGTCACCATCGTGCTGCTGCCGCCGGCCATCGCCGTCTGGCGGCCGCCGACCTGGGAGGAATACGGCTGGATGCTGCTGACGGCGGCGCTGGCGACGCTCGGCCATCTGGCCATGGTGCAGGCCTTCCGCTCGGCCGACCTGACCGTGACCCAGCCGGTCGAGTTCCTGCAGCTCGTCTGGGCGACGCTGCTGGGCCTCTACCTGTTCAGCGAGACACCGGACGTCTGGGTCTGGATCGGCGGCGCCGTGATCATCGGCAGCGCCACCTACATCGCCCACCGCGAGGCCCTGATGCGCCAGAACGCGACCGGCCCGAACACGCCGCCGGCCGGACCGCACTGACGCCGGGCGTCATTTGACGGCATCGGCGAGCAGCGCGTCGGTCTCCTCCTGGCCCAGCCCGACCCCGCGCGCGGCGCCGAGAATGGCCTGCCAGGCGTCGTCCGTCAGCGGCACGCCGTCGCGCTCGCGCGCCGTCCGCCGCTGCCGCTCCGGCTCGCCCGGAATCAGTACCTCGCCGTCGGGATCGACGGGATTCGCGCTCTTGAAGAAGTCGATATAGCCCGCGACCTCACCGGCGAACGCATCGCCAGAGCCGAAGAATGCCGGCGACATGTAAAGCGACAGCATGCCGTTGGCGACCGACCGCTCGCCCGGCCCGGCGCAGCCCGAGCCGGTCAGCGCGCCGGCCAGCAGCTCGCACAGCAGCGCCAAGCCCGAGCCCTTGTGCTCGCCCATGGCACGGATCGCGCCGGGGCCGTTGCGGGGGTTCGGCGACGTGCCCGGCGCGACCACGCCGTAAAGCGCCACCGGATCGGTGGTCGGCTTGCCGTCGGGGCCGATCAGGCTGCCCTCGGGCAGCGGCTTGCCGCCGTTCATGGCCACCAGCGCCTTGCCCTCGGCGACGACCGAGGTGGCGAAGTCGAGGATCATCGGCGGCTTGCCGGCGACCGGCACGCCGGCGGCGAACGGCGCCGTCGACAGGCGCCGGCTGGTGCCGCCGAAAGGCGCCACCAGCAGGCTGCCGGCGACATTGACGAAATGCACCGAGACCAGGCCCTCGGCCGCGGCCATCTCCGCCCACTCGCCGATGCGGCCGAGATGACCGGCATGGCGCAGCGCGATCAGCGCCACGCCGTTCGCCGCCGCCTTGTCGATCCCGTGCCGCACCGCCAGCGGCCCGACGGTCTGGCCGAAGCCGAAATTGCCGTCCAGTACCGCCAGGACGTCGTTCTCGGTCACGACCGTCAGTCCCTGCCCCGCCTTCACCTTGCCGGCGCGCAGGTATTCCACATAGCGCGGCACCCGAATCACGCCGTGGCTGTCATGGCCGGCCAGGTTGGCGTTGCTGAGGTAGAGCGCGATCCGATCGCTTTCGGCCCGGTCGCAGCCGGCGGCGGAAAAAATGGCCGAGACCAGCCGGCGAAGCGGTGCGATTTCAATATGCAAGACAATCTCCCTGGGTAACCGTAAATGTTAGGCTGTGGGATGCCCGATTCCGGGCGGGGGGAAAGGGTGGCTCAATATCTTAGAGTTAATTGGTTCACAGGTCGCGTTACCGTCGCCGGCCTAGAACCGAAAAGGGGGCGTCAATCCGGCTCGGACCCGGTGTCAAGCATTCTCTAAGCCGTTGCCATTGCTCAACCTTTTCCGCCTATCATGGCGTGAGTGGATCGATAGACGTCAGCGCGGTCATTGCATACACCGATATGATGAAACTGACACAGTCCTGATCCGTGGCAGACCACGCGACAAATGGCGGCGGCGGCATGTCGCAGCTTTACGCCCCCATTTCCGTCGGGCCGGGGCGGCCGCTGCGCGTCGGCGTGATGCTGAACCAGCTGGACGACTTCGCCTGGATCCGGCGGGTTCTGGCCGACATTCGGGATTCCGGCTTTGCCTCCGTGGTGCTCGCGGTTCTGAACGACTCGGACAAGCCGCCGCCCAAGAGCCGGCTGCTGCGGTTCGTGAACGGCGAGATGAATCTCGGCCGCGAGCTCTACTGGCGCTACAGCCTGCTGGACGCCCGGGTCAACGACAGGCATCACGACGCCTTCCGGCTGGTCGACCTGCGGCCGGCGCTCGGCGACGCCGACGTCATGCCGGTGCGGCCGATCGCCCGCAAGTTCGTGCACCGTTTCGCCGACGCCGATATCGCGGCGATCCGGTCCTACGATCTCGACGTCATGATCCGCTTCGGCTTCAACATCATTCGCGGCGACATCCTGAACGTCGCCCGGCATGGCGTCTGGTCCTATCACCACGGCGACAACAACGCCTATCGCGGCGGGCCGGCCCTGTTCTGGGAAATCTACGAGGGCAACCCGCTGTCCGGCACCATCCTGCAGGTCCTGACCGACGAGCTGGACGGCGGCAAGGTGATCTACCGGTCGTTCGCCGCCACCATCGATTCCATCTGGCTGAGCAATAACCGCGAAGAGACCTACTGGAAGACGACGGCCTTCGTGATCCGCTGCCTGCGGCGGCTGCAGCGCGGCGGCGGCGCCGGCCTGCCGGGCGAGGCCGAGCCGTCGGCCTACAAGCGCAAGATCTATCGCCAGCCCGCCAACCGGGAGATGTCGTCCTTTCTGCTGCGGGCCGCCGGCCGGGTGCTGCGCGGCAAGTGGCGCAACCTGTCCGGCAGCAATCAATGGCTGATCGGCTACCGCAGCGAACCGTCGAAGTTCCTCGCCAACAGCGAAACCGCCGATCTCGGCGGCTTCACGCCGATCGTGCCGCCGAAAAAGCGATCCTTCGCCGATCCCTTCATCTTCCACCATGACGGCCGCGACTACGTCTTCATCGAGGACCTGGACGAGACCACCGGCCGCGGGCGCATCGCCGTGATGACCATCGGCGACGACGGCCGGCCCGGCCCGCCCGAGCCGGCGCTGGAACGCGACTACCACCTGTCCTATCCGTTCCTGTTCGCCTGGCGCGGCGACGTCTACATGCTGCCAGAGACGGCGGCCACGCGCTCGCTGCAGCTCTTCCGGGCCACGCGCTTCCCCTACGACTGGGAGCTGCACAGCGAGCCCATGCGCGGCTACCCCATGGTCGACGCGACGCTGCACGAGCAGGACGGCCGCTGGTACATGTTCGTCAACGTCAGCGAGCGCGGCGGCTCGCTGGACGACGAGCTGTTCCTGTTCTTCGCCGACACGCCGCTCGGCCCCTGGCAGCCGCATCCGCTGAACCCCATCAAGTCCGATGTCCGCTCGGCCCGCCCCGCCGGCCGCCTGTTCCGGCGCCAGGGCAAGCTGATCCGGCCGGCGCAGGACTGCTCGACCAGCTACGGCGCGGCGATCAACCTCTGCGAGGTCGAGGTGCTGTCCGAGACCGACTATCGCGAACGCATCGTCGAGCGTCTGGAGCCGAGCTGGCGTCCGGGCCTCGACGGCTGCCACACCTTGAGCTTCTCCGACCGCATGGAATTCATCGACGGCAAGCGCACCGTCCTGAAGATCTGAGCAAGGGTTCGAGACCGGACCTGGCGGCGGCGGCTTTGCACCGGATTGCCATAATTGGGTATTTTGCTGGCTTGACGTGACGCGGGTCACGGCTATTTGAGGTTCGAGCACCGATACTGACGCCAGCCCCGGTTGCAAGCCAGTAGAACGGTTAGTGTCTTGGCCGAGAAACACAGCGTCCGCGCCGTGGAACGGGTTTCCACGCTGCGGGAACGGACCCAGGGACCGTATCGCCGGTTCAACGATATCGGCGGCCTGCTCTATGGCGACTGGCTGTCGACCTACGTCACCT
The DNA here is from genome assembly GCA_028281075.1 of Alphaproteobacteria bacterium. GTDB lineage: Bacteria > Pseudomonadota > Alphaproteobacteria > JANQKO01. Next base: position 4,713 of record JANQKO010000409.1, read on the forward strand.
GGCTGTTTCTGAAGCTGGGGATCGGGCCGACGGCGGCGTCGCTCGGCATGATCGGCTGCGGCGCGCTGGGCGTCGTGCTGGTGCCGTTCGACGGCGGCTGGGCCGTCGCCGGATGCCTGCTGATGATGGCCTTCTACATCCTCGATTGCGTCGACGGCGAGGTCGCGCGCTACCACGGCGTCGAGCGCTATATCTGGACCTTCTACGACTTCTTCTGCGACGTCTGCATCAAGAGTGCCTTCTTCGTCAGCCTCGGCCTGCACGCCACGATCCATGGCGGCCAGGGCTGGGCGCTACTGCTGGGCGTGGTGCCGGCGCTGGCCATGCTGTTCAAGAAATTCCTCGACCTGGCGCCGGTCTTCCTGACCGCGCAGCAGGTGTTGATGCGGTTCCCGCGCGAGCGCGAGGTGATCCTGCGCGATCTCGCGCCCGACGGGTCGGCGCCCGCCGCGGCGACGGACGCGCCCGACGCGGGCACCAGCCGGCGGGAATCGATCCGGCGGCACGGCAGCCCGATCGGCCTGCTGCGCGCCGTGCTGGTGAATTTCCATCTGGCGGTGATCGTGTTCCTGATCGGCGCGGTGCTCGACCTCCACTTCGCCGCGCCCGTGCTGCTCGGCCATGCCGTCAGCTTCAAGACGCTGGCCCTGATCCTCTATGCCGCCAGCTTTTCCTATGACTTCGTCGACCGCATGGTCGCGGCGGCGAAGCATGGCCGGTTCATGCGCGACAGCCGCGCCTTCGTCGAGTCCGCCCACCGCTTCCGGCTGGACGACCGGGAATAGGGTTCGTGCCCGATATCACTCTCCGGCCTCGTCCCGAGGAGCGACCGGCAGGGCGCGTCACGAAGGATCGGCGGCCGCCGCCTCGACAAACTCGATGAACACGCCGAGCGCGGCGGCCGGGCCGATCTGCAGCAGCCCGTCGGCCGGCCGGAACGGCACGCCGTTCGCGTTCAGCCGGTCCGCGACCGCGGCCAGGTCGGCGACCGCGATGCGGAAGCCGGCGAAATGCGGCGTCTCGACGATGTTGAAG
>JANQKO010000147.1 GCA_028281075.1 Alphaproteobacteria bacterium
AAGACGTTGTCATTCAACGGGCTGCCAGTCCCATGGATGCCGGCCTCCGCCGGCATGACAGTTGGGGGCGAGCCTTCGGCGTTTTCTTCGCGGCCGCGCGGGCCGGCATGACCGTGGTCCGGGATGAATGACAAACCGCCCGGTGTTTTGCCCCGGTTACCGAGTCAGGCTCTTAGCCGCTTCTTAAACCGCCGTCGGCAAGATCGGCCCGAGAATCAAATCGTTCGGGTCCGTGGGCGGAATTTGCACCTTGCCCGCGGGCGGGGTCGCCGATCGGTCAATCGACGGTCAAGATTGACATGCGGCAAGGTCGCCCCTTTCCCCATCCCGGTGGCGCGCCCGAGGCGCCGGCAGAGCCGGACCTGCAAGCGGCCATCCGCGTCGAGCAGATGCGGCGCTACCGCCGCATGCTGCCCGGCCTTTGCCTGGCGCAGATGGCGGCGGCGGCGCTGGTCGCGGCGACCAGCCATCACGCCGCCCCGGCCTGGGTCGTGCTGCTCTGGCTGCTGCTGACCTGGCTGCTGCCGGCCATCAGCCTGTGGCGCTGGCGGCCGCACCGCCACCGGCCGCCGGCCACGTCCGTGCCGCCGGCGCAGATCCGCCGGCTGGCCGCGACCAGCACGATCGGCGGCCTGATCTGGGGCCTGTCCGGATTCCTGTTCTATACCCCGACGCTGGACGCGCATCAGCTCGTGCTGATCGGCGTCGCCAGCGGCAATCCGGCGGCCGCCGTCGGCGCCATGTCGATCCTGCCGGCGGCGGCGCTGGGATTCTCGGCCGCCCACCTGGCGCCGCTGGCGCTGCGCCTGACCATGGCGGGCGGGCCGGAGCACTATGCCTTCATCGCCCTGCTGGCGCTCTACATGGCCTTTCTGGCCTTCATCGTCCGCGGCAACTACCGCGCCTTCCGTGAACGCGTGGCGGCCGAGCTGGCGATCCGCGGGCTGAACGACAAGCTGGCCCGGTCGGCCGACATGCTGAACGAGGTTCTGGAGAACATTTCCGACGGCTTCGTCTGGTTCGATGCCGACGACCGCCTGGTGTTCTGCAACGACAAGTTCCGGCACGCCAATCCGCTGGTCTCGGACCTGTTCGTCCCCGGCACGCGCTTCGAGGACCTCGTGCGCGCGATCGCCGCGCGCAAGGCCGTCAACATTCCGCCCGACATGGTGGAGGACTGGATCGCCCGGCGCGTGGCCCACCACCGGGCCGGCGACGGCAGCCTGGAGTTCCAACTGGCCGACGGTCGCTGGTTCCTGGCCAGCGACCGGCGCACGGCCCGGGGCGACCATGTCGGCATCCGCACCGACATCACGGAAAAGAAGACCATCGAGGCGGAACTGCGCCGCGCGCGGGACGAGCTGGAGCGGCGGATCGACGACCGCACCCGGGCGCTGCAGGAAAGCCACGACCAGCTCCGCCTGATCACCGACTCCGTGCCGGCCGCGCTCGCCTATCTCGACCGCGGCAAGCGCTTCGTCTTCGTCAACAATACCGGGGTGGCGTGGACCGCGACGACACGCGCGCGGATTCTGGGCCGCCATGTCACCGAGGTGCTTCCGGGTCCCAGCGGCGAACGGATCGCCCGGCGCCTCGACACGGCGCTGTCCGGCGAGACCGTGCGCTACGAGGATCAGATCGTCTATCCCGACGGCCGCATCCGCGACGTGGCCGGCAGCCATATCCCGCATGTCGATGCCGCCGGCATCACGCGCGGCTGCTTCACGCTGGTGCACGACATCACCGATCAGAAGCAGGCGCAGCGCGAGCTGACGCAGGCCAAGGAGGCCGCCGAGCAGGCCGACAGGATGAAGTCGGAGTTTTTCGCCAACATGGGCCATGAGCTGCGCACGCCGCTGAACGCGGTCATCGGCTTTTCGGAAATGCTGGCGCTGGGGATCTACGGCGACCTGAACGCCCGGCAAAAGGACACGGTGAAAGCCATCGGCGCGCGGGGCAAGGCGTTGCTGGCGATCATCAACGACATCCTCGACATCACCGACATCGAGGCCGGCCGCCTGGTCCCGCGGGAGCGCGACTGCGACCTCCGCCGGCTCATGGACGAGGTCCGCGAGACGGTCCGGCAGGAGGCCGCCGCCGGATCGCTGACGATCGACACGGCCGTCGATCCGGCGATCGGCCTGTTCCGGGGCGACCCCGGATTGATCCGGACGCTGCTGCTGAAGCTGACCGCCAATGCGGTCAAATTCACGCCCGCGGGCGGCCAGGTCACGCTGGCGGCCCGCCGCGACCGGGACGGCGGAGTGACGCTGAGCGTCCGCGACACCGGCATCGGCATGGCCGAGCAGGACATGCCGAAGGCGATGTCGGTCTTCGGGCAGGTCGACGGCACACTGACCCGCAAGTTCGAGGGCGCCGGGCTGGGCCTGACACTGGCGAAGGCGTTCACCGATCTGCACGGCGGCAAGCTGACCATCGACAGCACCGTCGGCGGCGGGACCACGGTCAGCGTACGCTTTCCGCCGGCACGCGGCGCCCGCCGGCAGGGCGGTCGCCGAACGGCCGCTCAGTCGGGCAGCGGCGGCGATTCACCCTCCGGCAGCGGCATCTCGTAGACGTTCAGCGTCATGGCGACCAGCGTGTAGTAGCCGAGGATGCCGACCAGCTCGACCACGGCCGGCTCGCCCAGCATCGTCCGCGCGCGTTCGTAGAGCGCATCGTCGACCCGGTGCTCGGCATGCAGCGTGCTGGCGAAATCATAGACCAGCGCCTCGTCCTCGGCGGTGAAGCGCGGCCGCTGCCGCGACTTGATGGCGGCGACGATACCGGCGTTCAGGCCGGCCTTCAGCGCGATCGGCTCGTGCGCCCACCATTCGTACTGCGCCGTCCAGTGCCGGGCCGTGACCAGGATCGCCAGCTCCGACAGGCGCGGCGGCAGCGAGGTGTCGAAGCGCACGAAGGCGCCGAGCTTCTGCGCCCGGTCGGCCAGCGCCGGACTCTGCAGCCAGGGCATGAACGGCCCGCCGATGGCGGCGCGGGGGCCGGCCAGGATGGCGTCGTAGACGGCGCGCTGGGCCGGCGTCATCTCGTCGGGGGAAAGCTGGCGTACGCGGGTCATGCGGCCCCTCCCTCTGTCTCGATCGGATACGAAAAGGGGCGGGCCGCGTCGTCGCGGACCCGCCCCGCCATTGTCATCGCCGCCGCCTAGGCGGCCAGCCGGTTCACCGCGCTGACGATCGCCTTGATCGAGGCGGTGTTGGTATTGGGATGGATGCCGACGCCGTAGCCGGCGCCGCCATTGTTGTCGGCGAGCTTGATATAGCAGAAGGCCTCGACGTCCGAGCCCGCGCCCATGGCATGCTGGTGGTAATCCATGAAGCGGACATTGACGTCGCAACTCTCCTTCAGGGCATGCACGAAGGCATCGATCGGCCCATTGCCCGTGCCCTTGATCTCACGCTCGGCGCCGTTCTCGCGGATCGTCGCCGTGCAGGTCACGATCTCCGACGCATGCGCCGCCGTGTTGAGCCGGTAGTCGATCAGCTCGTAGGGCGTCACCGGGTCGACATAGGTCTCGTAGAAGGTACGGCGGATCTCCTCGGGCATGATCTCCTTGCCGGTATCGTCGGTGATCGCCTGGATCACCTGGCTGAACTCGGCCTGCATCTCCTTCGGCATGTCGATGCCGTACTCGGAATCGAGGATATAGGCGACACCGCCCTTGCCGGACTGGCTGTTGACGCGAATGATCGCTTCGTAATCGCGGCCGACGTCCTTGGGATCGATCGGCAGGTAGGGCACTTCCCAGACGCCGCTGTTGCTGGTCTCCATCGCCCGCATGCCCTTCTTGATGGCATCCTGGTGCGAGCCGGAAAACGCCGTGTAGACCAGCTCGCCGGCATAGGGATGCCGCTCGTGCACGGGCAGCTGGTTGCAGTATTCGGCGACCTCGATCGAGCCGTTGATGTCGCTGAAGTCCAGGTTCGGATCGACGCCCTGGCTGAACATGTTCAGCGCCAGCGTGACCAGGTCGACGTTGCCGGTGCGCTCGCCGTTGCCGAACAGCGTGCCCTCGATGCGTTCGGCGCCGGCCATCACGCCCAATTCGGTGGCGGCGACGGCGGTACCCCGGTCGTTATGCGGATGCAGGCTGAGGATGATCTTCTCCCGCTCCTTGAAGTTCGTCGACATCCATTCGATCTGGTCGGCGTAGTAGTTCGGCGAGGCCATCTCGACCGTGGCCGGCAGGTTGAAGATGATCCGGTTGTCGACCGTGGGCCGCCAGATATCCATGACCGCATGGCAGACGTCGAGCGCGTAGTCCAGCTCGGTGCCGGTGAAGCTCTCGGGCGAATACTCGAAGCGCACGTTGGTGCCGCCCGCTTCCAGCGCCGGCGTCAGTTCCTTGCACAGCACGGCGCCCTCGACGGCGATCTGCCTGACGCCCTCGCGGTCCTCGTTGAAGACCACGCGGCGCTGCAGCGTCGAGGTCGAATTGTAGAGGTGGATGATGACGTTCCTGGCGCCGTCGACGGCCTCGAAGGTGCGCCGGATCAGCGGCTCGCGCGACTGGGTCAGGACCTGGATATGGACATCGTCGGGGATCAGGCCGTTCTCGATGATGTGGCGCACGAAATCGAAATCGGTTTCGGAGGCGGACGGGAAGCCGACCTCGATTTCCTTGAAGCCCAGCTTGACCAGGTGCTCGAAGAACTTGATCTTCTTGTGCCGGCCCATGGGCTCGACCAGGGCCTGGTTGCCGTCGCGCAAATCGACGCTGCACCAGATCGGCGCCTGGTCGATGGTGCGGGTCGGCCACTGCCGGTTCGGCAGGTCGATCTGCGGAAACTGTCGGTACTTGTGGGTTGCCATGGTGGACATGTCGGGATCTCCCTCAGCTTCCGCCGGGCGCCGCGCCGACGCGCGCGCAGGCCGAAGACCGGCCGCAACCGGCGGAAGAATGGTTCGTGTAGTCGTTTGTGCTGCTAGAAGCGATCTGTCGCATGTGACGCAGTCCTCGCAAGCGTGCGCTCAAAACAAACGTCGCTGTCCCGGCCCCGAAGGAGAGCCGGGCAGATAAGTCGACGGAGCGACAGCGCCTGAAACCGCGTCTGCATGGCCGGGACCGTAGCCAGTTCCGCCGGGCGGGTCAACATGGCCGGATTCCGGCCGGCCGGGACCGCCGGGGCCAGTGAAATATTTTCCCTCGGGGAACGTGACCTGAACGCCGAATTGGCCATATTAGGTCCATGCGATCCGTCAGCCGATCTCCGATGACGAAACGAACGGCCCGATGCGTCGCGCTGGCGCTCGCCGCCGGACTGGCGGCGACGGCGGCGGCGGCCGACGGCTTCCGGCTGCCGGTCAAGTCCGACCTGGCCATGGCCGGCTGGCAGGAGTTCGAATTCGACGGCAAGCGCCGAAACCGCTTCGTCGGCGGCGCCGACGGCCGCATCGAGATCAATACCGACCGCAGCGCCTCGCTGATCTATCTGCCGATCGACGTCGATCCGGCCGACATGCCCCGGCTGTCCTGGCGCTGGCGGGTCGACGACAATCTGCCGGCCACCGACCTGTCGCGGCGCGGCGGCGACGACCGGCCGGCGGCGATCTTCGTGCTCTTCGAATGGGATCCGGCCACCGCCAGCCTGAAGGAGCGGATGATGCGGCCGCTGGTCGAGGCCTGGCGGGGA
>JANQKO010000151.1 GCA_028281075.1 Alphaproteobacteria bacterium
AAGACGTTGTCATTCAACGGGCTGCCAGTCCCATGGATGCCGGCCTCCGCCGGCATGACAGTTGGGGGCGAGCCTTCGGCGTTTTCTTCGCGGCCGCGCAGGCCGGCATGACCGTGATCCGGGATAAACGACAAACCGCCCGGATTTTTGCTCCGGTTACATCCCGAGGAGCGGCCCGCAGGGACGCGTCTCGAAGGATGCGATATCGGCTCGCGGCGACGGTCGCGGTTTAGCGTTCCGCCAGCATGCGGTGTTCCATGCGGCTGAGAAGGCGCACCAGCGGCCAGAGCAGGATCAGGTACATGACGGCGGCCAGCACGATCGGCGACGGGTTGTAGGTGATCGAGCGCGCCATGTCGGCGGCGTAGAGCAGTTCCGGCAGGGCGACGACGCTGGCGATCGAGGTCAGCTTGGCGACCTCCAGCGTGTTGCTGACCAGGTCCGGCAGGACGTTGCGCACGGCCTGCGGCACGATCACGTAGGCGAGCGCCCGCGGCGTGTTGAGGCCGGTCGAGCGCGCGGCTTCCATCTGGCCGTCGCCGACGCTCTCGATGCCGGCGCGGAAGATCTCGCCGTAATAGCTCGACGTGTTCAGCAGGAAGGCGAGCGCCACGGCGGCGAACGGCGGCAGGTCGATGCCGGCGAACGGCAGGCCGGCATAGATGAAGATCAGCAGCACCAGCGGCGGGAAGGCGCGGAAGAAGTCGACATAGGCGATCAGCGGCCAGCGCACCAGCGGATGCCGCAGGCGGCTCAGCAGGGCCACGGCAAGACCGCCGAGACAGCCGAGCGGGATGACCGCCAGGCAGAGCAGCAGCGTCATGCCGAAGCCCTTCAGCACCATGGGCAACGACTGCGACATGATGCCGACGTTGAAGAAGTTTTCGATCAGCGCGTCCATCGTCCGGTCCTACTGACGCCGCCAGGCGAAACGGGTTTCGATCCAGCGGCCGAGCACCACGACCGGCAGGAACAGGATCAGATAGGCGATGGCGCCCAGCATCAGCGGCGAGGCGTTGCCGGAAAACGACTGCGCCGTCGTCGCCTGGTTCAGGATCTCGGCCACGGCCACGACCGAGCCCAGGGCGGTGCCCTTGGTGATGGCGATGGTGCGGTTGGTCAGCGGCGGGATGGTCAGCCGGATGGCCTGCGGCAGCACCACGTAGGCGAGCGTCTGCAGATAGCCGAGGCCGGTGGAGCGCGACGCCTCCCACTGGCCCTTCTGGACGGCCAGGATGCCGGCCCAGAAGATCTCTTCCGAGAACGCCGCCAGCACCAGCGTCAGGCTGAGCCAGGTGGCGACGAAACCGCTCATGCGGATGTCGATGTTCGGCAGCCCGAAATAGAAGATCAGGATGATCACCAGCGGCGGCAGCGCCCGCAGCAGGTCGACGAAGAACACGATCAGCAGGTTTATCGCCCGCACCTGCAGCGAGCGGACCAGCGCCAGCGCCAGGCCGAGCGCGATGCCGGCCAGCACGATCAGCAGCGCCAGATAGATCGTCAGGAAGAAGCCGTCGACGATCGACGGCAGATAGGCCGCGATCACCTCGGCGTTGAAGAAGCTGTCGAGGAAGCGTTCCCAGCGGCTCATGCGATCCGTTCCGGCGCCCGGCCGCTAATGCCGCTGGATTTCACTGACGAACTCGCGCGTGCGCCGGTGCGCCGGCGCCGCGAAGATATGCTCCGGCGGTCCCTGCTCGACGATCACGCCCTCGTCCATGAAGACGACGCGATCGGCGGCGGCGCGGGCGAACTGCATCTCGTGGCTGACGACGACCATGGTCATGCCGGCCTCGCGCATGTCGCGCATGACGTTCAGCACGCCGCCGACCAGCTCCGGGTCGAGGGCGCTGGTCGGCTCGTCGAACAGCATGATCTTCGGCTCCAGCGCCAGCGCCCGGGCGATGGCGACGCGCTGCTGCTGGCCGCCGGAGAGCTCGCTGGGATAGGCATCGCGCTTGTCGGCCAGTCCGACCTTCGCCAGTGCCTCGCCGGCGATCGCCTCGGCCTCGGCCCGCGGCTTGCGCAGCACCTTGCGCAGCGCCAGCGTCACGTTGCCCCGCGCCGTCATGTGCGGATAGAGGTTGAAGGACTGGAACACCATGCCGATGCGCCGCCGCATGGCGTTGATGTCGGTGTCCCTGGCCAGCAGGTCGACGCCGTCGACCTCGATCGTGCCGCCGGTCGGCTCCTCCAGGCGGTTGCAGCAGCGCAGCAGCGTGCTCTTGCCGGAGCCAGACGGGCCGATGATGAACACCAGTTCCCTGTCGACCACCTCGAGATCGACCCCCTTCAGCACCTCGAGGTCGCCGAAGGATTTGCGCAGGTCGCGGACCCGCAGCATCACGTGACCGTTGCCGGTGGCTGTCATGTCTCTATCAGGTTGGCAGGCGAAGGAAAGCAAGCGCAGCCGGCCTCGCCGGCTGCGCTGCCGTTCGGACGGATACCCGCCGGGCTAGCCGCAGTCGGGCGTGTGGTCGCTTGCCTGGTGGCCTTCCATGCCCGGTACGCCGTAGCCCGGATAGACGGTCATGGCGGCCGAGCCGGCGGCCGGCGTGACGCCGAACCATTTCTCGCTCAGCTTGGCGAAGGTGCCGTCGAGCTTCATGCATTCGATGACGTTCTCGACCTTGTTGCGCATGGCGACGTCATCCTTACGGAACGGCATGGCGAAGACCCGACCCGTCGAGTGCAGGTAGGATAGCCGCACGTTCGGGTTCTTCTTGGCGGCCCAGGCGATCACCGTGTTGCCGGCGACGTTGGCATAGGCGCGTCCCGACACCACCGCCTGCACGGCGTCCGTGTTCGTGCCGTAGGATTCGACCTTCCAGCCGATCTCCTGTTCCAGGCCGCGGGCCCAGCGGTCATAGGCCGAGCCCTTGTTGACCGCGACCACCTTGCCCTTGAGGTCGCTCAACGCCTTGATGTCGGCGCTGCCCTTCTTGATCAGGAACTGGTAGTCGGTGTTCAGATAGCCCTCGGTGAACAGCAGGCTCTTGGTGCGTTCCTCGGTCACCGTGGTCGGCGCGACGATGAAGTCGTACTTGCCGGCCTGCATGGCGGGCAGCAGGCCCGACCACTGGGCGGCGGTGATGTCCATCTCGCGGCCCAGCCGCGCGCCGATCTCGTTCGCCAGGTCGACATTGAAGCCTTCGACGCCACCGTCCAGCTTCGGCATGGCGTGCGGCGCGAAGGTGCCGTCCAGGGCCACCTTCAACGGACCGGCATGGCCGTCCGCCAGCGCCGCGCCGACGCTTAGAAACAGCCCGCAGACGATCACCGTGGCCGATGTTGCTTTTCCCATTGCTGCGCTCCCAAATTGTTGGCTGCATGTGTTTTCTGGTTTGACGGCGCAACCGGTGTTTTGATTGCGCCTGATGCTATGTGACACTCCCGGCCCGGATCAATGGCTTTGTGCGGGCCGGGTTTTTGGTAACGGCCGCGGCGACGCGGCGCAATTGGGAAAGACGGGTGACGGATGGCTGACTTCGACTTAGTGGTTCGCAACGGCAATATCGCGACGGCGACCGATCTGATGACCTGCGACATCGGCATTCGCGATGGCCGTATCGCGGCGCTGGCCGACCGGCTGGGGCCGGGCCGGCGGGAGATCGACGCCGATGGCAAGCTGGTGCTGCCGGGCGGCGTGGAGAGCCATTGCCATGTCGAGCAGATGTCGGCGGCCGGGCTGATGACCGCCGACGACTTCTACAGCGCCAGCGTGTCGGCGGCGTTCGGCGGCACCACGACCATCATTCCCTTCGCCGCCCAGCACAAGGGCCAGTCGCTGCGCCAGGTGGTCAGGGACTATCACGAATGCGCCGGCCCGAAGGCGGTGATCGACTATGCCTTTCACCTGATCGTCTCGGACCCGACCGAGCAGGTGCTGGGCCAGGAGCTGCCGGCGCTGATCCGCGACGGCTATACCTCGTTCAAGGTCTACACGACCTACGACCTGCTGAAGGTCGACGACTACCAGTTCCTGGACATCCTGGCCCTGGCGCGGCGCGAGGGCGCCATGGTCATGGTGCACGCGGAAAATCACGAGGCGATCCGCTGGATCAGCGACCGGCTGCTGCAGAAGGGCCATCGCGAGCCGAAATATCACGCCGTCAGCCATTCGCGCATCGGCGAGGGCGAGGCCACGCACCGCGTGATCGAGCTGGCGACGCTGCTGGACGTGCCGCTGCTGATCGTGCACGTCTCGACCGAGGAGGCCGCGAGCCAGATCAAGGCGGCGCAGACGCGCGGCCTGAAGATCTATGGCGAGACCTGCCCGCAATACCTGTTCCTGACAGCCGACGATCTCGACCTGCCGGGATCGGAGGGCGCCAAGTTCTGCTGCAGCCCGCCGCCGCGCGACGCGGCGGCGCAGGAAGCCATGTGGCTGGGCCTGCGCAACGGCACCTTCCAGGTATTCTCGTCCGATCACGCGCCCTACCGCTACGACGAGACCGGCAAGCTGTCCAAGGGACCGAACCCGTCGTTCAAGGAGGTCGCCAACGGCGTGCCCGGCATCGAGATCCGCCTGCCGCTGCTCTATTCCGAGGGCGTGCGGACGGGCCGGCTCGACATTCACGAATTCGTCGCGCTGACGGCGACCAACGCCGCTCGGCTCTATGGCCTGTTTCCGCGCAAGGGCACCATCGCCGTGGGCTCGGACGCCGACATCGCCATCTGGGATACCGAGAAAGAGGTGACGATCGGCACCGAGATGCTGCACGACAATGTCGGCTATACGCCCTACGAGGGCCGGCGCGCGACCGGCTGGCCGGTGACGGTGCTCAGCCGCGGCCGCGTCGTGGTCGACGACGGCGACCTGCTGGTCGAGCGCGGCTCCGGCGAGTTCCTGCCCTGCGACACGCCGGAACTGGCGAAACCGCTGGGCCGGACGTCGCCCGAGCTGGACCCGGCCCGCAATTTCGGCGCCGACCTGCTGCGCTGAGGGCGGAGGGAGCCATGCCACGTTACCTGAAGACCGCCGCGGCCCAGCTCGGCCCCATTCACCTGGCCGACAGTCGCGCCAGCGTCGTCGCCCGCCTGATCGACATGCTGCGCGACGCGCATGCGTCCGGGTGCCGCTTCGTCGTCTTTACCGAGCTGGCGCTGACCACGTTCTTCCCGCGCTACTGGATGGAAGACCAGGCCGAGGTCGACCGCTTCTTCGAGGCCAGCATGCCGGGACCGGACACCCGGCCGCTGTTCGACGAGGCGAAGCGGCTGGGCGTTGGCTTCTATCTCGGCTATGCCGAGCTGGCCGAGGAGGACGGCGGGACCCATCGCTACAACACGTCGATCCTGGTCGACCAGGACGGCGGCATCGTCGGCAAGTACCGCAAGGTGCACCTGCCCGGTCATGTCGACCACCTGCCCGAGGCGCCGTTCCAGCATCTGGAGAAGCGCTATTTCGAGGTCGGCAATCTGGGCTTCCCGGTCTGGCGGACCATGGGCGGCGTGCTCGGCATGTGCATCTGCAACGACCGGCGCTGGCCCGAGACTTTCCGGGTCATGGCCCTGCAGGGCGCGGAGATGGTGGTGCTGGGCTACAATACGCCAACGACCAACATCTACCACGACGAGCCGCTGCACCTGCGCATGTTCCATCACCGCCTGTCGATGCAGGCCGCGGCCTACCAGAACGGCATGTGGGTGGTCGGCACCGCGAAGGCCGGCAAGGAGGACGGCCACGGCCTCTATGGCGGCTCCTGCATCGTCGCGCCGACCGGCGAGATCGTCGCCCAGGCGCTGACCGAGGACGACGAGGTCATCGTCTTCGACTGCGACCTGGACCTCGGCGACTATATCAGGCGCACGGTCTTCAACTTCGACAAGCACCGCCGCATCGAGGCCTATGGCCTGATCACCGAGCGGACCGGCGTCATCCCGCCGCCGACGCGTTGAGCCGGGCCGGCGGCGGCGGGCGGCGGCCTGAACGCATGGTGACCCGGGCCCAGACCGTCACGGCGCAACTGCGCGAGATGATCCGCGAAGGCGAGATCACCGCCAGCGACCGGCTCGGCGAGGTCAGGCTGGCGGCGGATCTCGGCGTCTCCCGCACGCCGGTCCGCGATGCCCTGAACGCGCTGGAGAAGGAAGGCCTGCTGACCTACGAGGCGAACCGGGGCTATGCCGTGCGTGCCTTCTCGATCCACGACCTGCTGGATGCCTTCGACCTGCGGGCGACGCTGGAAGGCATGGTCTGCCGGCTCGTGGCCGAGCGCGGGCTGCCGGCCGATGTCCGGGCGGCGCTGCAATCCTGTCTCGACCGCGCCGAAACGCTGCTCGACGGCCCCGACTGGCGCCGGACCCAGCAGCGGGCATGGTTCAAGCTCAACCAGGTGTTCCACGAGACGCTTCAGGAATGCGCCGGCAACAGGTTCCTGACGACGGCCATCCGCCAGACCCGCCGTCTGCCGACGATCTTCGACGGCGGCTTCCGCTGGGGCGACGAGAAGGCGCTGGCCGACTGGTACAGCCTGGAGCAGATCCGGCAGTCGCACCTGGAACATACCCGGGTCCTTGACGCGCTGGCGCAGGGCCAGGCCGTCCGGGCCGAGCACCTGATGCGCGAGCACGTCTTCATGAACCGGGAACGCCTGCGCAAGAGCTTCGAGGCGACGCAGAAGCCGCCGAAGGCACGGGCGGCGGAATGAGGGTCCGATTGCCACTTGAATCGGGCTAGTATCCCTGGCGTAACGACGTCGGCTGCGGCGTCTCTGCGGCATGGGGCGTTCGGGCATGAAGATTGCGGTGATGGGCACCGGCGGCGTCGGCGGATATTACGGCGGCAAGCTGGCGGCGGCCGGCGAGGACGTGACTCTGATCGCCCGGGGACCGCACCTGGCGGCGATCCGGCGGGACGGCCTGAAGCTGACCGGACCGGCCGGCGAGCTGACGGCGCGGCCGGCCCGGGCGACGGACGATCCGGCCGCCGTCGGACCGGTCGATGTCGTTCTGTTCTGCGTCAAGCTCTACGACCTGCAGGCGGCCGGAGAGGCGATCCGCCCCCTGGTCGGGGACGGGACCATGGTGGTCACGCTGCAGAACGGCGTCGAGGCGCCCGATCTGCTGGACGCCATCCTGGGCGCCGGACACGTGGTGCCGGGCGTGACCTACGTCTCCGGCACCCGCACCGCCCCCGGCGTCATCCGCTACGCCGTGGGCGACGGGCCGGCCATGATCCTGGGCGAGCGCGGCGGCGCGGTCAGCCCGCGCGTCGCCCGGTTCGAGACGGCCTGCGCGCGGGCCGGCCTGGGCGTGCAGGTCAGTCCCGACATCGAACGCATTCTGTGGAGCAAGTTCGTGCTGTTCGCCTGCAATGCCGGGCTCACCTGTCTCGCCCGCCAGCCGGTCGGCGTGGTCTACGGGCAGCCGCACCTGCGGGGCCTGGCCAGCGACTGCATGCAGGAGGTCGCCGCCGTCGGCCGCGCCAAGGGCATCTTCCTGGCGCCCGACATCGTCGACTCGATCTTCCGCCAGTTCGACAGTTGGCTGCCCGACGTGAAGGCCTCCATGCTGGTCGATCTCGAGCACGGCCGGCCGCTGGAGGTCGAGTGGGTCGCCGGCACGGTCTGCCGGCTGGGCGAGGAGCTGGGCGTGCCGACGCCCATCAACCGGATCATCCATGCCGTGCTGAAGCCGCATGCGCGGGGCCACGGATGAGCGGCGGGACGGCGGCGACGCGGCAGCAGAAGGAGCGCAGCAGCCTCGCCGAGGTCGCCTACGACTCCATCTTCAGGATGATCCTGTCGCGCGAGCTGCCCGGCGGCACGGTGATCCAGGAGCGGAAGCTGGCCGATGCCCTCGGCATCTCGCGGACGCCGACGCGGGAGGCGCTGGTGCGGCTGGAGGGCGAAGGCTGGCTGGTGCGCCTGACCGAGCGCCTGCTGTCGGTGAAGGTGGTGACGCTGGAGGAGTATCTGCAGGCGCTGAGCGTCCGGCAGCTTCTGGAGTGCGACGCCATCGAGGCCGCGGCCGGCAACCTGGCCGCCGAACAAGTGGCGGCCTGGCGGCGCATGCTGGACAAGCTGAAGGCCGACGCGAAGCCGACCAACGAGGCCCACTGGGCCTTCGACGACGCATTGCATAACGGCATTGCCGATGCCGGCGGCAACGCGGTGGCGGCGCGGATCATCCGCGGCCTGCGGAACATCACCCGTCTGTTCGAATCCCAGACCGTGCCGCAGCGCCTGCGTCCGGGCATATCGGAGCACGAGGCGATCCTGAAGGCGCTGGAAAGCGGCAAGGCCGCGCGCGCCCGCGGCGCCATGGCCCGGCACCTGGAACAGGTGCGGGCCGGCGTTCTGGACAGTCTCTAACGCCGGCCGGGGGACTCGCCGATCTCGTCACGGCCGCCTTTCCCCGGGTTCCGCGGGGCATACCGGCTTGGGAGCCCAACCCGAAAAGGCGCAGATGAGATCGATGTCTTGGCGAACGGCCACCCCACCTGGTCATTGCCGGACTTGAACCGGCACTCCAGTCAGCACCTGTCCCGGCCTCGGTTCTGGATCACCGGGTCAAGCCCGGTGATGAGGAAAAAGGGGTGGTTAACGGATTGAAATCAAACGCGTAGTTCCGGTCAGACTCTTGGGAACCTGTGAAGAAATCGCACCGATGCCCCCCAAGTTGTCATCCTGCCGGAGCCTGCCCCGGCGCAGGCCGGGGGCCAGGATCCATGTTTGTTGTTTTTTGACCGGCTGCGATGCCGCTGGATGCTGGCCTGCGCCAGCATGACGCCTTTTCTCTGGGGCGTAGGCAATCTCTTCATACACTCCTCTACCGGGCATGACGATGGGGGCTGGGGGGCGCCGATCCCTTGCGCCCTCGGGCGGGGAACTGGCCTTATCGGATGGTATGTGGTATACAAGTGGTATACCAAAAAACCGCCGACCGATCCGGCGATGGGTTAGGAGGCGCTCGACTTCTGGATGGAGGCCAAAATGAAAAAACTGCTGCTGGGTATGACGCTCTCGCTGGCCATGGCCGCGACGGCGACCGCGGAGACGATCGTATTGAAGGCGGGGCATTCGGCGAATCCCGACGAGCCCTATCACATCGGCCTGACCGAGTTCGCCCGTATCGTCAAGGAGAGGACGGACGGCAAGGTCGAGGTGCAGATTTTCCCGAACAACCAGCTCGGCAACGAGAAGGAGATGATCGAGGGCCTGCTGCTCGGCACCCTCGATATCACCGTGCCGTCGAACGGCGTGGTCACCAACTTCGTGCCCAAGCTCGGCATTTTCGACCTGCCGTTCCTGTTCCGCGACCGGGCGCATATGTACAAGGTGATGGACGGCCCGGTCGGCGAGAAGCTGAACGCGGCGATGCAGGAAAAGGGCTTTCGCCTGCTGGGCTTCTACGAGGCCGGCATCCGGCACATCATGACCCGCAGCAAGCCGATCAACTCCTATGACGACCTGGCCGGCCTGAAGATCCGCACCATGCAGGTGCCGGCGCACGTGGCGTCGTTCAACGCCTTCGGCGCCAACGCCACGCCGCTGGCCTACAGCGAGCTGTACGGCGCCCTGCAGTCGGGGCTGGTCGACGGCGCCGAGGCCGCCAACACCAACTACAACTCGAAGAAGTTCTACGAGGTGGCACCCTACTGGGCCCAGGTCGGCTGGACGGCGCTGGTCGCCGACCTGATCATGTCGGAAAGCAAGTTCCAGTCGCTGCCGGCCGACGTGCAGCAGGTGCTGGTCGAGGCCGGCCTGGCCTCGGCCAAGGTCGAGCGCCAGGCCTATGCCAACAGCGACAACAGCCTGCTGGCGTCGCTGAAGGACAAGGGCGTCAAGGTCACGCGTCCCGACCCGGTCCCGTTCCGGCAGGCCTCGCAGCAGGTCTATGACGACTTCATCAAGACCGATGCCGACCGCAAGCTGTTGGAAATGATCCTCGCGACGCAGTAGGCGGGGCGACGGATCGGCGCGTCCGCCCGCGTGGGGGCGGACGCGCCGTACCATTGGAATAGAACGGTCGGAAGGGAAACGGGCCCGGGCATGCTGGATCGTGTCGTCCGGATCTGCGCGGCGCTGACGGCGGCGCTGCGCGCCGTCGTGACCTGGGCCGTGATCCTGTTCTACGGCTACATGGCGGTCGCGGTGCTGATCCAGGTGCTGGGCCGCTACGTCTTCAACTATTCGATCGGCTGGGCCGCCGAGACGGCGACCTTCGCGCAGATCTGGATGGTGCTGCTGGGCGCCGGCATCGCCATGCGGCGCAACCTGCATGTCGGCGTCGACGTGCTGGCCCAGCGCCTGCCGGTCCCGGTGCTGCGCCTGCTGACGCTGCTGATCGGCGCGATCTGCCTGTGGTTCCTCTGGCGGGCCGTGGTCGGCAGCTTCGGCCTGATCCGGATCGGCCAGATCCAGACCTCGCCCGCCCTCGGCATTCCCATGTGGCTGCCCTACCTGTCGCTGCCGATCGGCCTCGCCTATTTCGCCCTCGAACTGGTGCTGGCCCTGGTCAGGCGCTGGCGCGATCCACGGCCGGGGACCGCGCCGGCGGCGGAGGCGCCGTCGTGACCGTCACGATCGTCGCCTTCCTGGCGCTGATCCTGGTCGGCACGCCGATCGTCTTCGCGCTGGGCGTCGCCGCGGCGCTGACGCTCGAGCTCGGCGGCGTGCCGATCAGCATCGTCGCGCAACGCATCTATGCCGGGCTCGATTCCTTCACCATCATGGCGATCCCCTTCTTCGTGCTGGCCGGCCTGATCATGGAGCGCGGCGGCATCGCCCAGCGCATCATCGACTTCGCCACGGCCCTGGTCGGCTGGATCACCGGCAGCCTGCTGATGGTGGCGGTCGTCGCCGGCACCGGCCTGGCGGCGATTTCCGGTTCCGGCTCGGCCGACACCGCCGCCACCTCCTCGATCATGCTGCCCGAGGTGCGCAAACGCGGCTACGACATCGATTTCGCGGCCGGGATCATGGCCGCCGCCGGCACGCTGGGGCCGGTCATTCCGCCGAGCATCATGATGGTGGTGCTGGCGACGATCTCCAACCTGTCCGTCGGCGGCATGTTCCTGGGCGGCATCGTGCCCGGCCTGATCATGATGGTCGGCCTGATGCTGGCCAGCTACCTGCACGCCCGTCGTGGCGGCGCCGCCTATCGCGACGCCCGGCCGTTCACGCTTCGCCGGCTGGCCGTCACCTTCGTCAACGCCGGCCCCGCCTTCGTCATGCCGGTGATCATCGTCGGCGGCATCGTCGGCGGCGTGTTCACGCCGACCGAGGCCGCCTCGGTCGCGGTCTTCACCGGCCTGGTCATCGCGCTGTTCGTCTACCGCGAGCTGACGCTGGCCGAGCTGCCGGACCTGATCCTGCGGGCCGCGGCGATCTCGGCCGCGGTGATGATGATCATCGCCACGGCCAGCGTGTTCTCGTGGCTGATTTCGTCGCAGAACGTGCCGGCCGTCATCGCCGGCCAGATCAAGGCGCTGTCCGACAATCCCTGGGTTTTCCTGCTGCTGGTCAACCTGCTGCTGATCGTCATCGGCATGTTCATGGAGAGCATCTCCGCGATCCTGATCCTGGTGCCGGTGCTGATGCCGATCGCCCGCGACTTCGGCATCGACCCGCTGCATTTCGGCGTCGTCGTCGTCATCAACCTGTCGATCGGCATGATCACGCCGCCCTACGGCATCACCCTGTTCGTCGCCAGCAGCATCGCCGGCCGCAGCATCATGCAGGTCGCCGGCAAGATCAGCCTGCCGTTCCTGTTCATGTTGGGCTGCCTGCTGCTGGCGACCTACGTGCCCGACATCGTCATGTTCCTCCCCCGCAACCTCATCAACTGAACAATCCGGTCATGCGCAGATATCAAGGTACATTCACGGTTATGATCACGCCGTTCACGGCCGATGGCGGCACCGTCGACGAGGACGCGCTGCGGCGGCTGGTCGACTGGCAGATCGACGAAGGCATTCACGGCCTTGTGCCGAACGGCAGCACGGGCGAGTTCCTGTCGCTCAGCGACGACGAGCGCGGCCGGGTCGCCGAGATCGTGATCCGCCGGGCCGGCGGGCGCGTGCCGGTCTTCGTCGGCACCGCCGCCGAGGACACGCGCGACGTCGTGCGTTACAGCCGGGAGGCCGAGCGCCTGGGCGCCGACGGGGTGATGATCGTGCCGCCGTTCTACAGCACGCCGACGGACGCCGAGCTCTACCACCACTACAAGACCGTCGCCGAGGCGATCGGCATTCCGGTCATGCTCTATAACAACCCGGCCACGGCCAACGTCGACATGCGGCCGCCGCTGGTCGCCCGCCTCTCCGAGATCGACAACGTCGCCTATATCAAGGAATCGACCATGGACGTCACGCGCGTGCGCGACATCCTGCGGCTGAGCGACGGCCGGATGACCGTATTCGGCGGCATCATGGGCTACGAGTCCTTCCTGAACGGCGCGCTGGGCTGGGTGGCGGTCGGCTCCAATCTGGCGCCCCGCGCCTTCGCCGATCTCTACCGTCTGTGCGTCGAGACCGTCGACGTGCCGGCGGCCCGGGCGCTCTACCACGAGATCCTGCCGGTCATCGAACTGGTCGGCCAGCATCGCTACGTCACCGCCACCAAGGCCGCGCTGGCGGAGATGGGATTGCCGGTCGGCCCGCCGCGCCCGCCGCGCCTGCCGGCGGACGCGGCCGAGCGGGAGTGGGCCACGCGCACGGTGCGCGAGTTGAGCCTGATGGCCGGCTGAACATGCCCCGTCTGGCGGACGACCGCTTCCGTCAGCGCGGCGCGGCGATCACGGTTTCCGTCGACGGCGAGGACCTGCCGGCGGTCGCCGGCGAGTCGATCGCCGCGGCGCTGACCGCGGCGGGCCGGCTGACGCTGCGCCGCGACCGCGCCGGCCGCCCGCGCGGCCTGTTCTGCGGCATGGGCGTCTGCTTCGACTGCC
>JANQKO010000156.1 GCA_028281075.1 Alphaproteobacteria bacterium
AAAGAAGCCGTCATGCTGGCGCAGGCCAGCATCCAGCGGCATCGCAACCTGTTCAAAAACAACAAACGTGGATCCTGGCCTTCGCCAGGATGACAACCTGGGTAGCTTCGGTGCGATTCTTTCACAGGCTCTCAGGATGAGGTTTTTCCTTGATATCAATGCTTTACCTCGCCCCGAGGGACGGCCGAAAGGGACGCGTCTCGAAGGATCGGTCGCCGATTAGGACCGTGTCAACGTAGCCCCATCCCGCGCTAGCCGTTGGCCAGGCCGGTAAGGCCCTTCGCCACGATCTCGCGGGCGCGGGCGAAGACATCGGCCTTCCAGGCATCGTCGTCGCCATAGAAGGCGGCGCGGATCTGGGCCTTGATGTCGCGGCCCAACGGCGAGGCGGTGTCGCCATGCAGGTACAGCCAGTTGTCGGCGCGAAGCGCGTTCAGCACGTCGAGCACGGGCACCGTGCCGTATTCGAGGGCGATGCCGGTGAAGGCGGTGCCGGCCGGAAGCGTCGCGGTGAAGGCATTGGCGAGCGTGCCCTGGACCTCGGCGCTGGTGCTGTTACCGACCTCGGGCGAGGTGAGCTGGTCGCCATACCAGTCGCGGGCGCGGCGATGGTCGGCGCTGTCCGGCTGACCGACGAAAATCGGTTCGCCATAACCGCGCGGCCCGAGGCCGGTATGGAAATCGATGAAGCCGACCTGGGCACGGCCGCCGGCCTGGCTGTCGATGATGCGGCGCAGAACCCGGTTCGACCAGACCGGTGCCCGGCCGCCATAGAACAGGCCGTCGGCATGGCCGTACTGGCCGCCCGACACCGCCGCCTGGAACGTGAACTCGCCGCGCGCGGCGATATAGTCGTCGATGCCGCGGTCGGCGGCGGCCCGCGCCGGCCCGTCCCAATCGGCCGGCACCAGCAGCGCATGCACGGAATCATAGGGTTCGTTGGCCGGATGCGGGGTGTCGTGGTCGATGAAGTTGCGGTTGATATCGACATTGTCCTCGTTCACCCGCCGCAGGTGGGCGAAACCGAACGGATTGATCGCATGGACCAGCAGCACGGCGGTGTCGGCCGGCAGCTTGTCGAGGTCGCCGCCGCGCAGCAGCCCGACCTGGGCGCCCGAACCGCAGAACCCCTCGACGCCGTGGGTGGCCGAGTTGAGCACCAGCAGCCGCGACGCCGACGCCGGTCCCAGCCAGGCCGTGTCCGTGGCCAGCCGGCCCCCGTCCGGCCCGGTGTTCGGGTTCTCGATGGCCGCGAGGCTGGCGCCCGCCGCCGTCGCCGCGGCCAGGAATTTCTCCCGGGCCTCGGCATAGTTGGCCGAGAAAAACTCGTTTACCTTGGTCATGTTAAGTATCCCACTGACCCTCGCGATGCCGCCGGTCATGATAGCGTCGACCGTCGGCGCGTTCGACGCAAGATTGAGGCCCCCGATCATGGACGACGACCCTCGCCGTCTGACCAAAGCCTACAACGACCCCGCGTTCCTGTCCGGCCGCGAGGCCCGGCCGCTGCGAATCCTGGCCGAGTATCTGGAACCGAAGGCCCGCTTCGACGAACAGGCGGTCCAGGACACCATCGTGTTCTTCGGCTCGGCCCGGCTGATGGCCCGAGATGCCGCCGAGGCCCGCCTGGCCGCGGCGCGGGCCGGTGACGGCAACGTCGCCGAGGCGGAGATGCGGCTGCATCTGTCGACCTATTACGAGGCGGCGCGCGAGCTGGCCAGGCGCCTGACCCGCTGGTCGATGGACCTGCCGGGCGAGACACAGCGCTTCGTCGTCTGCACCGGCGGCGGCCCGGGCATCATGGAGGCCGCCAACCGCGGCGCCGCCGAGGCCGGCGGCAAGAATATCGGGCTGACCATCTCGCTGCCGATCGAGGAGTTCGAGAACGCCTATGTCAGCGACCGGCTCGGCTTCGAGTTCCACTATTTCTTCATGCGGAAATTCTGGTTCACCTACATGGCGAAGGCCATCGTCGCCATGCCGGGCGGCTTCGGCACGCTGGACGAGCTGTTCGAGATCCTGACCCTGATCCAGACGCTGAAGATCAAGAAACGCCTGCCGATCGTGCTGTTCGGCCATGAATACTGGAACGAGGTCATCGACTTCGATGCGCTGGTGCGTTTCGGCACCATCAACGCCGACGACCTGGACCTGTTCCACCACACCGACTCGATCGACGACGCCTTCGACTACGTCACCCGCGAGCTTACCGCCCACGCGCTGGACGACACCGGCCCGACGCTCTGAGGCCGGACGGATCGATGGGGACAGCCCCCATCAATCCGTCCCCATCGATCAGTTGTGCCGGCGTAGCTCCAGGCGGCCGATCTGGTTGCGGTGCACCTCGTCGGGACCGTCGGCGAAGCGCAGCGTGCGGGAATGGGCATAGGCCGAGGCCAGGTTGAACTCCTGGCTGACGCCGCCGCCACCATGCACCTGCATCGCCATGTCGACGACGCGGCAGGTCATGTTCGGCACCGCAACCTTGATCATGGCGATCTCCTTGCGCGCCTCCTTGTTGCCGACCGTGTCCATCTTGTGCGCCGCGTTGAACACCAGCAGCCGGGCCTGGTCGATGCCGATACGGGCCTCGGCGATGCGCTCCAGGGTCACGGTCTGCTCGGAGACCGGCTTGCCGAAGGCGATGCGCGACTTGGCGCGCTTGCACATGTCCTCCAGCGCCCGCTCGGCGACGCCGATCTGGCGCATGCAGTGGTGGATGCGGCCCGGGCCCAGGCGGCCTTGCGCGATCTCGAAGCCGCGGCCCTCGCCCAGCAGCATGTTCGACGCCGGCACGCGGACATTCTCGAAGCTGATCTCGCCATGGCCGTGCGGCGCGTCGTCATAGCCGAACACCGTCAGCATGCGCTCGATGGTGATGCCGGGCGTGTCGCTCGGCACCAGGATCATCGACTGCTGCTTGTACTTGTCCGCGTTGGTCGGATCGGTCTTGCCCATGAAGATGTAGATCTTGCAGCGTGGGTCGCCGGCGCCGCTGCTCCACCACTTGCGGCCGTTGATCACGTATTCGTCGCCGTCGCGCTCGATCGAGGACTCGATATTGGTGGCGTCCGAGGAGGCCACGGCCGGCTCGGTCATGGCGAAGCAGGAGCGGATCTCGCCGTTCAGGAGCGGCGTCAGCCATTGCGTCTTCTGCTCGGGCGTGCCGTAGCGGGTCAGCACCTCCATGTTGCCGGTATCGGGCGCCGAGCAGTTGGTGGCCTCGGGCGCGATCGGCGAGCGGCCCATGATCTCGCACAAGGGCGCGTAGTCGAGATTGCTCATCGGCTCGACTTCGTCGCTCTCTGGCAGGAACATATTCCAAAGCCCGCGCTCGCGCGCCTTGACCTTCAGCTCCTCCATGACCGGCACGACCTTCCACCGGTTGCCGCCCTCGTCGAGCTGCTGCTTGAACAGCTTCTCGTTGGGATAGATCTCCTCATCCATGAACTTCTGCAGCTTTTCCTGCAGTTCTTTCGAGCGCGGCGAAAATTCGGGGATCATGGTCGACGTCCTCTCCTCGGATGTGCGGATTTGCTTGGGATTTGAACCTGGGATTGCCGTCGATTCTAGCGGCGGGCGGCGAAAAAGTCGCGCAGCACTTTGCCGCAGGCGGCCTCGGCGATGCCGGGATAGAGCTCGGGCCGGTGGTGGCAGGTCGGCTGGTGAAAGATACGGGGCCCATGCTCGACGCCGCCGCCCTTGGGGTCCGCGGCGCCGTAATAGAGCCGCGCGACGCGGGCGAAACTGATCGCCTGGGCGCACATGGGGCACGGCTCCAGCGTGACGTAGAGGTCGCAGCCGGTGAGCCGGGGGCCGCCGAGGGCGGCGCAGGCGGCACGGATGGCCAGCAGCTCGGCATGTGCCGTCGGATCGGCCAGCTCCTCGGTGCGGTTGCCGCAGGCCGCCAGCACCCGCCGGTCCGGCCCCACGATCACCGCCCCGACCGGCACCTCGCCGCGCGCCGCCGCCGCCCGCTCCACCGCCAGCGCCTCGTCCATGAACCCCCGCTTTCCGTCGGTCATCGCGGCAACATGCGGGCGATGCCGGAACCGGTCAAGCAAAGCAGGAAGCGCGATCAAATCTGATAATATTCTCACCGCCAAGGCGCCAAGACACCAAGAAAGAACGATGGACCGACCTGAATCCATTTCCCGCACATTGGACAATGTGGCGACCGTGATCGTGGATGCGGCATTTCGGGTTCATTCAACGCTGGGGCCTGGACTGCTGGAGTCTGTTTACGAAACTTGTCTTGAACACGAACTCACCAAGCGTGGCCAGTCGGTCTCAAGGCAGGTTTCATTGCCGATTCATTACGACGGTTCACGGCTTGACGCGGGCCTTCGGCTCGACCTTCTCGTTGCGGACAGCATCATCGTCGAGGTGAAGGCCATCGAAAGACTGCTGCCGGTACACGATGCCCAACTGCTTACCTACCTGAAGCTGGCACGAAAACCTCTCAGGTTCCTGATCAACGTAAGCGTCCGGTTACGACCGCGGTTCAGGATGTTGGCTGCCAGTTGTATGGCAGCAGCTCGGCGAGATGGCGAGCCGGGTGCGGTCCTATACGGGC
>JANQKO010000168.1 GCA_028281075.1 Alphaproteobacteria bacterium
CGGACAGGCACGAATCCGACGACGGCGAAACCGACATCGACGGGGCCATGCCCGAGACGGTCGAGACCGGGACGACCGAAGGCGAGACGGTCGTCGACACCGAATCCGCCGCCGCGACGGACTCCGTCGCGCCTGACACGGCCCCGCCGCCGGCGCCGGACATCGAACCGGAACCCGAGGCCGCCCCGCCGCCATGGCCCGACGACACGCCCGTGGCACCGATCGCGGCATCACCGTCGGACCGCATGGCCGTGGCCGAACCGGCGATACCGGCGCGGCAGCCCGGCCGGATGTGGCTGCTGTCGGCGGCGATCTTCGCCGTCTCGGCGGTCGTCGGCTGGTATGTCGTTCAGCAGTCGCCCGGCCTGCAGGACCAGTTCCGGCACTGGGCGGACCAGGCGCGGACACTGATTTACGGCCCGGCCACGGCCATCGAAACACCGCCCGCCGAGATGCCGGCGGGAGAAACCGCCGCCGGCACCCCGGGCGCCACGCCCGAAAGCCCACCGCCGGCCGAACCGGCGACGGCCACCGGCACGGACGAGACACCCACGCCCGGCACGCCCGAGAACGCCAGCACGTCGACGCCGGCACCGACGGACGATCCGGTACCGCCGGCCGCCGAAACAGGCTCCATCGCGCCGGCGGCCGTGGAACCGAGCATCGATCTGGTGCGCATTTCGCCCGACGGCGACGGCATCATCGTCGGCCGCGCCGCGCCCGACGCCGAGCTGATCCTGCTCGACAACGGCGAGCCGATCGGCACGGTCACGGCGACGCCGGCCGGCGAGTGGGTGTTCCAGACCGACGAGCCGCTGCCCGGCGGCGACCACAATTTCGCCATCGTCGTCAAGAAGGCCTATGGCAACGTCTCGTTGCCGTCGCCGTTATCGCGGCCCGACGACGAAGCGCCGTCGACGGTGGCGCCGGCGGCCGAGGAGGAACAGGGCAGCCGGGCCGGCGATGACGAGGACGAGTCAGCCGCCCTGGCGCCGGGCCTGGCCGACGACGCGCCGCCGGTGCCGTTGAGCAAGCCCGGCACCGAATTGGTGGCGACGGCGGTGGACGGCCGTTTCGTCATTCAACTGGCGTCGGTAAGGTCGATGGCGCACGCCGAACGCCTGTGGGCCGAGCTGCGGCAGGACTTCCCCAAGCTGACCGACGGCCTGAACCTGATCATCGACAGCCGTCGGGGCGGCAACGACAATGTCCGCGTGCGCACCGGGCCGTTCGTCGCGCGCGCCAACGCCGAGAGCTATTGCGCCCGCTTCAAGGCCGGCAACCAGGACTGCCTGGTCGTCGTCGCGCTGCCGCGGTCGTAGGGCGGGAAAAGCACGGCTTCACCGCCAAGGCGCCAAGACACCAAGGGACAGGCAATCCGGCCACCAGGCCGGGCCCGTATGCTTCCGGAGCCTTGGTGTCCTGGCGGTGACATCCGCCGCCTTGCCGCGTTCGCGACGGGACCCGGATCGTCGTGGTCAGGTGGCCGTCGCCACGCCCTGCGCGGTGGGCAGGCCGATCGCCCGGAGCAGGTCCAGCACCTCCTGCCGGCCCGACACGTGGCTGCGGTTCTGCTCGGACGGCATGCCGTCGGCCGGCAGGTCGAGCAGGGTCAGGCCGTTCAGGAACAATTCGCGGAAGACCACGCGCTCGCCGAATCCGGGCGCCAGCCGGAAGCCGAGCCGCTTGGCGAGCTGTTCCATCAGGCGGCCGATATCGCGCATGTTGCGCGCCTCGATATGGGCCAGGCGGTTGCGCAGCACGATCCAGTCAATCGGCGTCTGGCCGTTGGCGATGCGCCGGTTGTACTGCTCCCAGACCATCTGCGTGTAGCTGCTGGGCGCCAGCACCTGGCGCTTTTCCCGGTCGATATGGGCGAGCACGTCGATGTCGATGAAGCTGTCGTTCAACGGCGTGATCAGGGTGTCGGCGGTCACGTGGCCGAGACGCGCCAGGTGGGAATCGCTGCCGGGCGTGTCGATGACGATGAAGTCGCAATCGGCGAGTTGTCTCAGCGCCGCGTCGAACCGGGTCCGCTCGTCGGCCTCGGCCGCGGCACGGTCGGCGGCGTCCGACGGGCGCAGGCAGACGTGCAGCGGCAGGCGCGGCGGCGTCGCCGCGTCGCGAGCATAGGTCTCGCGGTTGGCGAGATAGCGGGTCAGCGTGCCCTGCTGGCCGTCGAGGTCGATGCTGCCGACCCGGTAGCCCAGCCGCAGCAGGGCCACGATCAGATGCATGGCCGTGGTCGACTTGCCGGTGCCGCCCTTGGCGTTGCCGACGACGATAATGTAGGGACCGTCCCCTCCGGGTTCGGACCCGGCCTCTGCTTCCGTCACGTCCCCAACTCCTGCTGTCTCGGGCCGCGGCTCGGACCGGCCGCGGCCATCGACGCTACGCCATCGAAATCAAAAGCGGATGTCCCAGTCTTCCGTCGCCACGTCCGCCTGCACCGGCGGCGCGACCGGCGGTTCGGGCCGGACCGGCACCGGGCGCGGCCGGCCGACGCGCGACGGCTCGGCAACGCAGGCCCCGCGCTCGGCCGCGCCGGGCGGCCGCGCCGGACGCTCGGCCGCGACCGTGTCCCTGGCCGGCACGCCCAGCGCCTTCAACGCCGCCAGCCGCCGCGCCAGCGGTTCGGTCGCCGCCCAGGCCACCTGCTCCTCGCCGCCCGCCGGCTTGTGCGCCGCCGCCCACTTGCCGCGCGCCTCGGAATACATCGACAGGACGACATTCTCGTCCGGCAGCTTCGCGTCCAGCGATGCCGTGTAACGGGGAAAGTCCTCGCCGATCAGCTTGCAGATCAGCGCCGTCTTGGTTTCGTCTTCCAACAGGATCCTGATCACCGGCCGATGCCGTGCCGGCGTTTCGCCGATGACGAACGAAATCAGGATATCGAGCTTGCGGCTGCCCTCTTCAGCCTGTTGCAGGTCGTGCAACAAATTGTCCAACACCTGCGCACCGTTCGGTTCGGTGAACATCGCCACGCCTCCGCTACGGGCGGCGGCCCGGTTATCGTTGCTTCCGCATGACGCCGCCCTTGCTGTCCCTGAACCGGCCGGTCATGCGGCGCCGCCGATTCAAAGGTCATGTTAACGAAGCTTGACGGGCGCGGGTACCATTGAAGCGATCGATTCGCCGACTTTTGTTCACCGCCCGGCGACGCTCATGCCGCGCCGACATCCGTGATCTCGGCGGTCAGCTCGGTCTCGCCGCGCGGCAGGCCGTCGTCGAACCGCAGCCAGGGGACATGGCTTTCGATGCCGATATGACGCTCGGGCGGCGCGGCCTCGGGATGATCGAGGCTGCCGAGGGTGATGCCGATCCGCGTCGGCTGGGTGTCGTACTGAAACAGGATCGGCGTGCCGCAGTCGGCGCAGAAGCCGCGCTCGGCGAAGGCCGAGGAGCGATAGCGTTTGGGCGCGGCGCCGGTGAAGCGGAACTTGTCGGCCGGAAACATGACGAACATACCGAACACGTTGCCCATGGCCCGCTGGCACATGCGGCAATGGCAATAATGGCTGTTGGCGGGCGGGACGCTCGCCTCGTAGCGCACGGCCCCGCACAGACAGCCGCCGGTATGGCGCGCATCGGTCATGATAACCTCCATAATGGTTATAGAGGCACGACTTTAGAACGGCGCGCGGCCGCCATGCAATCACCCCGTCGCGCGGAAACGTTATTGGCGTCGCCGGCGCCGGGCGTGCCTAATACCCCTGGCCATGCGGGCCGATACGTGACCTTCGGCAACTGGCGACCGGACGATGACCGAGACGGTCCTGCCGTACGAACCCGCGGTGCGGATCATCTGCTTCGTGGCGGTGTTCGCGTCGATGCTGCTGTGGGAGCTGCTGGCGCCGCGCCGCCGCCTGACGCTGTCGCGCCTGGCGCGCTGGCCGTCCAATCTCGGCATCTTCGCGCTGAACACCGCGCTGGTCCGGATCGGCCTGCCCACCGCCGCCGTCGGCTTCGCCGTTTTCGCGGCGGAGCGGGGCTGGGGCCTGCTCAACATCGTCACGCCGCCGGCCTGGCTGGCGCTGCCGCTCGCCGTCGTGCTGCTGGACCTGGCGATCTATCTTCAGCACCTGGCCTTTCACGCCGTGCCGGTGTGCTGGCGGCTGCACCGCATGCATCACGCCGACCAGGATGTCGACGTCACCACGGCGGCGCGCTTTCACCCGATCGAGATCCTGCTGTCCATGGGCCTGAAATTCCTGGTTATCGTGGCGCTCGGCGCGCCGGCCCTGGCGGTGCTGGTCTTCGAGGTGGTGCTGAACGGCATGGCCATGTTCAACCACGGCAACGTGCGCCTGCCGGCGCGCCTCGAGCGGGCGCTGCGCATGCTGGTCGTCACGCCCGACATGCACCGCGTGCACCATTCGGCGGCGGCGCCCGAGACCAACAGCAATTTCGGCTTCAACCTGTCCGTCTGGGACCGGCTGTTCGGCACCTACCGGGCGCGGCCGGCGGCCGGCCACGCGGACATGACCATCGGTCTCGAACGCTTCCGCGCGCCCCGCGACCAGCGTCTCGACCGGATGCTGCTGCAGCCCTTCCACGGCGACGTCTTGGGCTCTTGGCGGTGAATTCACCCGACAAACGGTTCACCACAAAGACGCAAAGGCACGAAGAACAAACGGGTCTGCCGGCGCTTCGCGCGCCCTTCTTTCAAAATTCCGTGCGGTTGGCAGGCCGGTGTATCGACCACAGAGGCACCGAGGGCACGGAGAACAAACGGGGTGATGGCGCTTCGCGCCAGCCAACGTCATTTTGTTCTCCGTGCCCCCGGTGCCTCTGTGGTGATCTCGCCTTTCCCAGCCGGGCCGCGTCGCGGAGGGGGCAAGACAGCGGATGTCACCGCCAAGACGCCAAGGCACCAAGATCACGCCGCCGTTGCCTGTCCCTTGGTGTCTTGGTGCCTTGGCGGTGAATTCACCTGAAAAACGGCTCACCACAAAGACGCAAAGGCACAATGAACAAACGGGTCTGCCGGCGCTTCGCGCGCCCTTCTTTCAAAATTCCGTGCAGTTGGCAGGCCGGTGCATCGACCACAGAGGCACCGAGGCACAGAGAACAAACGGGGTGATGGCGCTTCGCGCCAGCCAACGTCATTTTGTTCTCTGTGCCCTCGGTGCCTCTGTGGTGATCTCGCCTTTCCCAGCCGGGCCGCGTCGCGGAGGCGGCAAGACAGCGGATGTCACCGCCAAGACGCCAAGGCACCAAGAGCACGGCCGCCGTTGCCTGTCCCTTGGTGCCTTGGCGCCTTGGTGGTGAACCCCTTTATCCGGCCCAACGCGCCGTTCCGGATTACCCGTCAAGCCCGGTGATGGCGAAGGAGGCGTTACCCCGCCGGTGCCGGGGTCGCCTCGGCGGCGGTCATGCGCCGGCCGTCCTCGGCGGCGGTCTCGTAGAGGATACGTTCGACGCGTTCGATGGCGTCCGCATGGAAGGCGAGCGCGGCCGGGTCGTAGTCGGCGGCGGGGCGCGGCTCGGGGTCGAAATGGCCGTGCTCGTCGACGCCACGCACCAGCGTGGCCGTGGTGCGGCCGCCGTGCTGGCGCACATGCGTCGGAATGTAGCGGATGGTCAGCCCGAAGCGCGGCGCGTCCGTCCGGTTCGGGCCCGAGCCGTGCACGATGCGGACGTGGTGCAGCGACATCTCGCCGGGCCGCAGCTCGATATCGACCGCCGTGGACAAATCGATGTCGTCGACGATTTCCTGCCCGCGGCTGAGCAGGTTGTGCTCGGCGAAGGTATCTTCGTGGCGCAACTGGCCGATCGTGTGCGTGCCGGGAATCACCCGCATGCAGCCACTGTCGACCGTGCTCGGCGTGAAGGCGACCCAGGCGGTGACGATGTCCATGGGGTCCAGGCCCCAATAGGTCGAATCCTGATGCCAACTGACGATGGCCGGGTCGCGCGCTGCCTTGTTGAAGAAGCCGGAGCTCCAGCACAGGATGTTCGGCCCCAGCACGGATTCGACGGCGTCCAGGATCGTGTCGTCGGCGACGACGTCGTAGAGCCAGGGAAACAGCAGGTGGCACTTGGCGCCGAAGGCCCGCTTCGCCTCGCCCGGCCGCGCCGCGGCGAAGGCCTGCATGCGCTCGTAGCGCGCGGCCATCCCATCGGCCGACATGACGCGAAGCGGAAAGCAATAGCCGTTCCGCTCGTAGGATTGCATCGCCTCGGTCGACAGGCTTGCCGTCATCGTGTCCTCCGCATCACCCCGTCCGTGAAGGTCCATTCCGGCCGGCGGTTCCGGCCGGCGGCACCTTGCCAGGCGGACGGCGTCCGCCTAATCTCCGCCGCCGCTGGACATGCGCGCGAACCGGGGGAATATTTTATCTGTGAAAATGCATTCCTTCCATAAAAATACGCCACGACCATGCAGACCGTGAAGAAACCGGCCACGCGCACGCCGCCGAACGGTCGCTACAGCGCGCCGGCGCTGGAGAAGGGGCTCGATATCCTGGAACTGCTGGCCGACGAGGCCGACGGCATCACCCAGAAGCAGATCGCCGAGCGTCTCGGCCGCTCGGTCAGCGAGATCTTCCGCATGCTCGAGACGCTGGAGCAGCGCGGCTATGTCTACCGCAAGCGGCCCGAGGACCTCTATTACCTGACGCTGCGCCTGTTCGAGCTGAGCCATCGCCAGGCGCCGACGAAGCAGCTCCTGCGCGCCGCGCTGCCGGTGATGCGGCGGCTGGCCGCGGTGGTGCTGCAGTCCTGCCATCTCGCCGTGCATCACCAGCGCCAGATCATGATCGTCGCGCAGGAGGAGAGCCCGGAGGCGATGGGGTTCCGGGTGCGCATGGGCGGCCTGTTCCCGCTGTTCCAGTCGGCCTCGGGCCGCGTGCTTCTGGCACACCAGCCGGAGGACGTGCGCGCGCGCTGGCTGGCGGACCTGCCGGCGCAGGTGCCGAAGCGGGCCGAGCGCCGGACGGTGCTTGACCGGCTGGCGGCCATCGACGCGCGCGGCTACGAGCATTGCGACAGCGACTTCATCAACGGCATGGCCGACGTCAGCTACGCCATCCTCGATCACAGCGGCGCGGCGGTGGCGGCGCTGACGGTGCCGATCCTGGCACCACTGCACGGTGGCGCCGATGTCGAGGCGGTCCGGGCGGCGCTGGCCGAGGCGGCGGCGGACATCTCGCGGCAGCTTGGCTGGAGCGGTGACGATTAGGGAGCGCATGCCGAACTGCCGGTCCCGATGCCCCTCTGAGAACGCGATGTCAGACAGCCCGTTCGCCGACAGAGGCGCTGGTTGGTGACATACCGACAAACCAGGTTTCACCGCCAAGTCGCCAAGACACCAAGGTCACGCCGAATGCCCGATGACCGCGACGCCCGGTCTTGGTGTCTTCGCGTCTTCGTGGTGAAACCTCGCGCGCCGCAGGCTCGGCAAACGATTAGGGACAGTCCCTAATAGACGGCCGAGCGGGCCGGCAAGGCCATGCTCTGACGAGCATTCAGCGCGTATCGATGAAGCGGGTGGCCTTGACCGACTGCTCGAACGTCTTGGCGATGGCGCCGGGCTCGCACCAGACCAGGTCCGGAGCGAGGCCGAAGACGCGCTGCATCTCGGCCGCGACGCGTTCGCCCAGGCCGTCGGCGTCGGCTCCGGCGCACGCCTCCAGATAGATCATCAGCAGGTCGCGGCCGTCGGCGCTCGCCGCCTCGACCCGGAAGTCGCCGACATCCGGGTTGGCGAACATCATGTCCTCCAGGTCGTTGTGGCCGATATTGACGCCGCGCACCTTGAAGAAGCCGGCCGTGCGATGGGCATGGCGCATGATCGGGAACAGATCGAAGCCGACGCCGTCGCCCGCGGGCGCCGCCAGACGTACGATGTCACCGGTGTTCCAGCGCAGGAACGGCGTCGCATTGTTGGTCACCAGCGACGTCACCACCAGCAGACCTTCCTCGCCCGGCGCCACCGGATCGCCGCTGTCGGCGTCGATCACTTCCGGATAGACGAAATCCGACCACAGCCGGAAGCCGCCGCCGGGCGCGGTCTCGGCGCCCATCATCATCATCTCGGTCATGCCGATGGAATCGAAGACCCGGGCGCCCCAGAGCTCGGACAGCTTGGCACGCTTGGCGTCCGACAGCGGCTCGGCCGTGCAGACGATCTTCTCGACGCCATGGTCGGCCGGCTTCTCGCCCTCGGCGGCGGCGAGGTTGGCGAGATGAATGGCATAGCTGGACATGCCGACCCAGACCGACGGCCGGAAACTGCGGATCAGGTCGAGCTGCATGGCCGACGGCGCGGCGTTGCCGGCGCCGACCCACATCACCGCCGCGCCCTCGCGCTCGGCCGCCCGGGCACAGAGATGCCCGGCCGGGTGGATGCCGAGCGGCAGCGACAGGTGCACCAGGTCGTCGGCACCGACGCCGGCGCAGGCATAGACCCGGCGGAAGCCGACCATGGCGTAGGCCAGGTCCTCGGTCGTCCGCGGGTAGAACAGCGGCCGGCCGGTCGAGCCGCCGGAACGCCAGAACTCGCTGGTCTCGCGCCGGCCGGCGATGCAGAAGTCGCGGTAGAACGCGTCGCTGCCGATCCCGCGCAGCTCGTCCTTGGTCAGGACCGGAATGCGCCGCCATTCCGCCGGATCGTCCAGCCGGTCGAGATCGATACCGGCCAGCCTGCCGGCCCAGAACGGCGAGGTCCGCGCCCGTTCGACCGCGGCCCGCTTGCGCGTGGATTGCAGGTCGGCCAGCGCCCGGGCCGACGCCGGCAGCATCAGTGATTCCGCATCCATCCGGTCATGCCCCCTCGTCTTCCGGCCCGGCGGGCGCGCCAATCCAGCGTCGGGCGGCGAGGTAGCTCGCGGGCAGGACCCCCTTGGCCTCGTCGGCGAGCATGGCCGCGAGGCGGGCGCGCTTATCATCGTTGTCTTCCGGGATCGCGTCCAGCGCGTCGGCCAGCGCCGGGTAGTCGTCGCCGACCGGACAGACGTCCTGGCAGCGCCGGCAGCCGGTCACCACGCCGGCCCCGCGCAGGATGCTCTGCCAGAGATAGAACTGGTCCTCCGAGCGCAGCATGGCCTTTTTCTTTTGTATGTCCGGCTCGTCGATGATGCGGCCGATATGGTCGGCGAGCGCGTTGAAGCCGTGCGGCGAGCGGTAGGTGTCGCAGGCTTCCCAGTCGCGGTCCCAATGTCCGATCACGTCGCCGGGGCAGGCGCTCAAGCAGCGCCCGCAGGCCGGCCCCCGGCACAGGCTTTCGGCGATGCGCGCGTCGCAGTCGACCGGCACCGACGACAGCACCGCCGTCAGTTGAACGCGCGGACCGAATTCCGGCGTCAGCAGCATCTGGTTCAGGCCGAGCGTGCCGAGGCCGGCCTCGACGGCGGCATGCTCCAGCGACAGAACAGGCCCCAGCGACGCCGCCGGATCGCCGTTGTAGTCGCGCGGATCGACATGGGTCGGCGGCACGATCAGCGCCGGATAGCCCCGGTCCTCGAGCCACAGCACCAGCTCCAGCGACAGCATCTCCAGCGCGTTCAGCACCAGCTCGTCGTTGTAGTATTTGTGCCGCTCGTCCCAGCGCGTCAGCCGCGTGGTGCCGGCGGTCAGCCGCTTGGCGATGACGATCACCCGGCCGGCGTCGTGGTCGGTAATGTCGCTGGGCCGTTTCGGGTTCGCCGGGTCCGGCGGGTGCTGGTTCAGCACCTCGCCGTCGGCGATGCCGACGAGGTCGGCGCCGAGGTCGCGCACCTTGGCCTTGATCTCCTCGGCCGTGATCGGCTCCTGGAACACCGTGACCATGGGCGTCAATCCCCCGACTCGGTCGGCTCGGTGGCGGCGACGCGCCGTTCGTAGGCGGCCCGCCGGTCCTTCTGCGATTGCTTGAAGGCCTGAAGCTGCCGCGCCACCAGGCCCTGATAGCCGTCCTCGCCGACCCAGCGGATGTTCCAGTCGTTCAGCCCGGCGACGTCGGCGCCCGACTTGCGGGCGTCC
>JANQKO010000248.1 GCA_028281075.1 Alphaproteobacteria bacterium
GCGCCGGGCCTTGCCGTCGATCTCGGCTGCGGCAACGGGCGCGACACCGTCGAGCTGCTGCGGCGCGGCTGGCGGGTACTGGCGGTCGACGCCGAGCCGGCGGCGGTCGACGGCCTGCGGACGCGGCCGGACCTGCCGGCGGGCGCCCGACTGGAGACCAGGGTGGCCCGGTTCGAGGACGTCGAGCTGCCGCCGGCCGACCTGGTCAATTCCAGCTTCGCGCTGCCGCTCTGTCCGCCGGACAGGTTCCGTCCGATGTGGGACCGCATCCGCGCGGCGCTGGTTCCCGGCGGGCGGCTGTCCTGCCAGTTGTACGGGCCGCGCGACGGCTGGGCCGGCGACCCGACGATCACGCACCTCTCGCGCGACGAGGTGGCGGCCCTGCTGGCCGGATTCGAGGTCGAGGACTTCCGCGAGGAAGAGAACGATTCCACCACGCCGCGCGGTCGGCCGAAGCATTGGCACATCTTCCACATCGTCGCCCGCAAGCCGTAACCGCCGTGCCGGCGGCCCGGCCGGTTTTTTTGAACCACTGAGGCACGGAGACACGGAGAAAAAAAGATTGTTGGCGCGAAGCGCCGAACCAACCAGGTTTGTTCTCGGTGTCTCCATGCCTCCGTGGTTTTACCCGTCTTTCGCGCCTAGGCATTGTCCTTGAGGCGGGATTCGCGGATGCCGATATAGGTGACGCCGGCGAAGATCATGGCGCCGCCGAGCCAGGTCCAGAGGTCGGGCACCTCGGCCAGCAGCAGATAGCCGAACAGCGCCGCCCAGATCAGCTTGCAGAACTCCAGCGGCAGCACGGCCGAGACGTCGGCCTCGCGGAAGGACTGGTTCATCGCCGTCTGCGCGATGGTGCCGAGCACGCCGATGGCGATCAGCCAGACGAACTGGTCCGTTGTCGGCCATTGCCAGAACGGCAGCGCCGCGAGCCCCGTCAGCGGCGTCAGGAACAGGATCATGTAGGCGGTGATGGTGAAGCTGGAATCGGTCGCCGACAGGCGTTTGATGATCAGCATGGCCGAGGCCCAGACGGCGGACGAGAACAGCACCAGCATGGGCCCGAGCGAGATCTCGACCATGCCGGGACGCAGGATCACCAGGGCGCCGAAGAAGCCGATGATCAGCGCCGTCCAGCGCCGCAGGCGCACGACCTCGCCCAGGAACAGCATCGCCCCCACCGTGGCGAACAGCGGCGCGGTGAAGCCGAGCGCGGTGACCTGGGCCAGCGGCGCCAGCGTCAGCGAGGTGAAGAAGGCCAGCATGGCGACGGCGTTGAGGCCGCCGCGCAGCGCGTGCAGGCCCAGGTTCCGGGTGCGCAGCAGGCGGGGACCCGTGCTCAGGAACACGGGCAGGATCACGATCAGGCCGAAGAAATTGCGGAAGAAGGCGATCTCGAACGGGTGCAGGTCGGTGCCGAGCAGCCGGATCGACAGGTGCATGGAAATGAAGCAGACGGTCGAGACCAGCATGAACAGCATGCCGCGGGTGTTGCGCGGCACGCGGTCGTAGCTCGCGCGGAGCCGGGCGCCCAGCTCGCTGGCGGTCATTGGTACCGGCTTTCGTCGGCGTGACGATGGGCTGCTGTTGACGCGGGAAGAACGATGTTCATGGCGGGCACGGTCGCTTAGGTTAGCACGTCCGGAGGGAAGCGATGACGACGATCCTGCTGACGCACGCGCCGGCGGCGCTGCGGAACTACTATGGTGACGAGGCGCTGGCCGGGCTGCGGGCGCTGGCGGACGTGCGCCTGAACGAGACCGGCGCGCCGCTGTCGACGGACGGGCTGATCGCGGCGGCGGCCGGTGTCGAGATCATCGTTTCGGACCGGATCACCGAAGGGCCGGCCGAGCTGTTCGCGGCCCTGCCGGCGCTGGCGGCGTTCGTGCGCTGCGCCGTCGATATCCGCAATGTCGACGTCGCGGCGGCGTCCGCGCACGGCGTGCTGGTGACCCATGCCAGCCCCGGCTTCGTGCAGTCGGTGGCCGAGCTGACGGTCGGCATGATGGTCGACCTGGCGCGCGGCGTCACCGACGCGACCATGGCCTATCGCCGCGGCGCGGCGCCGGCGGCGGCCATGGGCCGGCAGCTCTCGGGTTCGACGCTGGGCGTCGTCGGCTACGGCGCCATCGGCCGCTACCTGGCGTCGATCGGCCGGGCGCTGGGCATGACCGTGCTGATGACCGACCCCTATGCGGCGGTGGACGCGGCCGGCCTGACGCAGGTCGATCTGCCGGCGCTGCTGGCGCGGTCCGATTTCGTGGTCTGCCTCGCCGTCGCCACCCCCGAGACCGAGAACCTGTTCGACGCCGCGGCGTTCGCCGCCATGCGGCCCGGGGCCTATTTCGTCAATGTCGCGCGCGGCAATCTGGTGGACGAGCCGGCGCTGCTGGCGGCGCTCGATGCCGGCGGCATCGCCGGCGCGGCGCTGGATGTCGGCCGGGCGCCGGATCAGATGCCGTCGCCGGCGCTCGCCGCCCATCCCCGGGTTATCGCGACGCCGCATATCGGTGGCCTGGTGCCGGCGGCGATCCGCCATCAGGCCATGGAGACCGTGGCCCAGGTCGGCGCCATTCTGCGCGGCGACAGACCGGCGGGGGCGGCGAATTTCGAGGTCGCGAAACGGCTTACGGCGGCTTTTTCGACGCCGGGCTGACGGGGCCTGGAAATTGTGAAAATCCTTAACAGGATTCCGCTTTGTGGGTGCAACATCCTGTGTAAAATTCCGCCAGCGAATCAACATATAGTGTAAAAAGCTGGGGATAGCCTGTGGATAAATCGAACGCCAATAAGCCCGGAAACGCCATTAATGCCGGAAAAATGGAACGTTCGAACAATGTGAGTCCATATCTGCTGCGCCGTCTGCGGTCCGTCGATCAGGTGATCGAGGAACGTGAGCGCGATGCCGCGCCGTCCACGCGCTGGGAGGCCGCCGGCAGCGAGAACCTCAAGCCGAAACCGAGGCTGCAGAGCGTCTGAGAGCCCGCTCCCCGGGGGGCTTGGCGGCAGCATCGGCTGTAAAACGCTTTGCCACAAAGACACGAAAAACAAACCTCTATCTGATTCGGCAATCCAGGCGGCATCGTAGCTGGGGCAGAAGTCCGGGCGGTTTGTCATCAATCCCGGACCACGGCCATGCGGGTGCGCGCGGCCGTGAAGAAAACGCCGAAGGTCCGCCCCCAATCGTCATGCCGGCGGGGTGATTTCTTCGCACGGGAAATCAATAGGGACAGTCCCTAATAGACGGATCGCCAATTCCGGCTTGGTGTCGACGAAAAAGGACGTGTCGAAACCACCTGTCCCGCCGGGCCGCGTCGCCGAGGTAGTACGGCAGCGGATCTCACCGCCAAGGCACCAAGGTCACGCCGCCGGCATGGTGGTCGGACTGCCTGTCCCTTGGTGTCTTGGCGCCTTGGCGGTGAATTCACCTGAAATCCGACCCCCGTCATGGGCCGGCGACCGGCCGGCCGAAGGCGCGTTCGAAGCGCGCGGCGTAGGCCGGCCAGGCCGCGGGGTTGATCAGGCGCGGCGGCCGCCGGCCACGGAAGATCTGGATAAGCTGTTCGGCCGCGAACACGGCGATGTCGTGGCGTGATTCGCGGGTAATGCCGGCGATGTGCGGGCTGGCGATCACATTGTCGAACCGCAGCAGCGGATGGTCGGCGGGTGGCGGCTCGACATCCCAGACATCGAGTCCGGCGCCGGCGAGGTGGCCCGAGGCCAGCGCGTCCGCCAGCGCCGCCTCGTCGTGGATGCCGCCGCGCGCCGTGGTGATGAAGCGGGCGCCCGGCTTCATGGCGGCGAACGCCGCGGCGTCGATCATGCCCGTCGTCTCGTCGGTGCGCGGGCAGTTGACCGAGACGAAATCCGCCGCGGCCAGCAGGGCCGGCAGGTCGGTCTTTTCGGCGCCGCGCGCGGCCATCTCGCCGGCCGTGACATAGGGATCGCAGGCCAGCACCCGCATGCCGAACAGGCCGCCGCAGAGCTCGGCGATGCGCGCGCCGATATTGCCGAGACCGACGATGCCGACGGTCTTGCCCTGCAGGTTGTTGCCGATGAAAGCCTCGCGGCTGTCGACGTCGCCGCGGCGCGTGGCCCGGTCGGCGTCGATCAGCCGCTTCGACAGCGTCAGCATCATCGCCAGCACGTGCTGGGCCACGGCCTCGGCATTGCCGCCGGCCTGGTTGACCACGAGCACGCCCGCGGCCGTGCAGGCATCGACATCGACGGTGTCGTAGCCGGCGCCGTAGGACGAGACCACCAGCAGGTTCGGGCAGCGCGCCAGCAGGTCGGCCGACACGTGGTAGGGCCGCGGCAGTTCGTCGCGGGCTGACATCACCTGGTAGGCGTGCGCCGCCGACATCACCCGCCAGTTCTCGGCCTCGGCTGTCGCGAAGGACAGCTTGTCGACGCCGAAATCGCCTGTGTCACGCAGCATCTCGGCCATGACGTCGTGCTGCAGGCGCTCGAAATAGAACAGCCGGACTTGCGGTTGGGGCATGGCAATCGACGCGTTGTTGGGAGAACTAGTGACGCAGGGTGAGCTTCATCATGTCGTAGCGGTCGGCCGAGCGGACATAGACGTCGAGCGTCTGGTCCTCGCGCAGCAGCGTCAGGCGCACGGTCACGCCCGGCGCGCCCAGCGACCAGATCGCGCGCAGCATCTGGGCCAGCGTCTCGACCGGCTCGCCGTCGATCTCCATGACGATGTCGCCGACCCGGACGTCGGCCTTCTGCGCCGGGCCGCCGTTGGCGGTGCCGGCGATGACCAGGTTGTCGTCGATCTCGGTGGTGAACATGCCGAGCCAGGGATGCGGCGGCCGGTTCGCCCGGCCGAAGCTGAGCAAGTCGGAATAGATCGGCTTCAGCAGGTCGATGGGCACGAA
The DNA here is from genome assembly GCA_028281075.1 of Alphaproteobacteria bacterium. Lineage (GTDB taxonomy): Bacteria > Pseudomonadota > Alphaproteobacteria > JANQKO01. The sequence goes on from JANQKO010000248.1 coordinate 4,887, forward strand.
CATGTTGCCGTGGCTGATCTGGCCGCCCGGCACCGGGTCCTGCACGAACAGCGAGCCGATGCCGGCCAGCTTGCCGTCCGTATTGATCAGCGCCGTGCCGCCCCAGTTCGGATGCGGCGGCGCGGTGAAGATCGCCTCGTCCAGCATGTATTCCCAATATCCGGCGAATTCGCGCTTCGAGACGACGCTGGCGCTGACCGACTGGCCGCGGCCGCCATGGCCGCCGACGATGACGGAATCGCCCTCGCGCAGCCCGGCCGAACTGCCGATCTCGATCGGCGCGATGTTCAGCGGCTCGTCGGCATGCACCATGCCGAAACCGGTCTCGTAGTCATAGGCGATGACCTCGGCCGTCGAGATCCGGTTGGTCTGGCTGGTCAGCGTGATCGTCTCGGCCTCGGCGATCAGGTAGCCGATGGTCAGCACCATGCCGTTATTGTCGATCAGGACGCCGTTGCCCTCGCGCTCGGTGCCCAGGATCGGCGCGGTGAAGGTGTCTTCCGGGATCTCCGCGCGCAGGCCGACGACGCTGCCCAGCGCCCGGTCGAGGTCGAAGGTGACGTCGTCCGGATCGGGCTGCACGGCCGGCGTGATGTCCTGCGAGAACAGCGGCGACAGGCTGTGAAGACGGTAGCCGTTGGCCTGCTTGATCTGGTTCATGACGGTGCCGCGCGCCGATGCGCGTCCAAGGGGGTGAAAGGTTCAGGCTAGCGCGTCACGCGGTCTGCCCGCAATTGCCAAGCGCCGGCCCGGCGAAGTCATAGAGTCGGGCCGGGTTGTCGACCAGGATCCGGCGTCGCAGGGCGACATCGCCGGTGGCGTCGAGGAACCAGTCGAACAGGTCGCCGTCGTCCGGCATCGGGCCGCTGATCTGCGGATGCGGCCAGTCGCTGCCCCAGACCAGGCGGTCGGGCGCGGCCTCGATCAGCGCCCGGGCGATCGGCGTCGCGGCGCCGAACGGCGCGCTGGTCGGGTCGATGCGGTAGGCGCCGGAGAGCTTGACCCAGCAGCGCCCGGTCCCGAGCAGCTCGCGCAGGGCCGCGAGGCCGGGCTGGCCGGTGCCGGCGGCCGGGTCCATCGCCCCCATATGGTCGATCACCACCTCGGTCGGCAGGCCGGCCAGGCGCGGCGCCAGCTCGGGCAGCCGCCGGCCGTCGACATAGACCTGGACGTGCCAGCCGCGGGGCGCGACCCGGGCCGCCACCGCCTCGAGCTGCGCCTCCGGCACGCCGCCCGCCGATTCGATGTTGAAGCGGGTGCCGCGGAAGCCGGCGGCGTGCAGCCGGTCGAGCTCGGC
>JANQKO010000261.1 GCA_028281075.1 Alphaproteobacteria bacterium
TCCGCCCATTGGGAGACCACCGGAACGCGGATAACCGCCATGCCACAACCAACAACGCTTTACGATTTCCACGGTTTTCCCGAACAGCTCTATGAAATCACATACCCGGCACCTGGCGCCCCTGAAATGGCGCGACGTATTAAGAAAACCGACCTCCCGTTCGATCAGTCGATCAACCCCTATCGCGGCTGCGAGCATGGCTGCATCTACTGCTTCGCCCGGCCGACGCATGCCTTTCTCGGCCTGTCGCCCGGCCTCGATTTCGAAAGCAACCTGCTGATGAAACCCGACGCGCCGGCGCTGCTGGCGCGCGAGCTGCGCCGGCCGCGCTACGTCTGCAAGGTCATCGCCATGGGCACCAACACGGACCCCTATCAGCCGCTGGAAAAGCGCATGCGCATCACGCGCGAGATCCTGAAGGTGCTGGACGCCTTCGACCACCCCGTCGGCATCGTCACCAAGTCGAACCTGATCGTGCGCGACCTCGACATCCTCGGGCCGATGGCCCGGCGGGGCCTGGCCAAGGTCTGCGTCTCGGTGACGACGCTCGACCGGGCGCTGGCCCGGCGCATGGAGCCGCGGGCGCCGACGCCGGGCCGGCGCCTCGAGGCGATCGCGGCGCTGCGCCGGGCCGGCGTGCCGACCGGCGTGATGGCGGCGCCGATGGTGCCGGCGCTGAACGATCCGGAGCTGGAGAACATCCTTGAGGCCGCGGCCGGGGCCGGCGCCACGGAAGCCGGCTATATCCTGCTGCGTCTGCCGCTGGAGATCAAAGACCTCTGGCGCGAATGGCTGGAGGCGCATTATCCCGACCGCGCCGCGCGCGTCATGAGCCATATCCGCGCCGCCCGCGGCGGCAAGGACTATGACGCGCAATGGAACAAGCGCATGACCGGCGGCGGCCCCTATGCGGCGATGATCGCCCGGCGCTTCAAGCTGGCGACCCGGCGCCTGGGGCTGAACGCCCAGCGCCTCCGGCTGGACACCAACCGGTTCAAGCCACCGCCCGCGGCGGGCGATCAGCTCAGCCTGCTATGATGGCTCGAGCTGGATCAATCCGGCCCGCCGGCCGATCGAGCGGCCCGCCCGCTTGTCGGGCTCGCCCGCGCGGGCGCGGACCGCCAGGTCCGCTGCCGTGAGCGCGCCTCACGCAAACCACTCGGCGTGGTCGCGCTGGAACAGCTCGCGCACATAGTCGATGACGATCCGCGTGCGGCGGATATTGTTGGTGTCCTCGTGCGAGACCAGCCAGATCTCGCTGGCGATTTCGAGGTCCAGCGGCACGGCGGTCAGGTCCGGAAACACCTGCCGGCTGTAGGCCGGCATCAGGCCGAGGCCGTAGCCGGCCTGGATCGCGTACTGATAGGCGACCGACGAATTGGTCCGGTAGACCACGGCGTCATGCTCGGCGACGAGGTCGCGCCAGACCCGCAGGGCGGCGCCGCCGAGGCCATTGTGATCGACCAGACGGTGCGCCTGCAGCGCCTCGAGCGTCTCGGGCAGGCCGAAGCGGCCGACATAGGACTGCGCCGCGAACATGGCGAAGCGCATCATGCCGACGCGCTGGGCCACCAGCTTGGGCTCCGTCGGCCGGCCCAGGCGGATCGCCAGGTCGGCCTGGCGGGTCGACAGGTCGACACGCTCGTTGCCGGCGATGACCTCGATCAGGATCTCGGGATGGGCGATCTGCAGGCCGGCCAGCCGCGGCGTCAGCCAGGCCGCGGCCAGTCCCTCGGTCGCCGCCACCCGGACCACGCCCGCGACCTCGCCGTCGATGCCGCCGAAGCGGCGCTCGATATTGGCGACCGCGTCGTTGATCTCGGTGGCGTAGTCCAGCAGGCCGCGCGCCGTCGGCGTCGGCCGGATGCCCTTGCCGTGGCGGTCGAACAGCTTGGCGCCGAGATGGTCCTCCAGGCCCTGGATCCGCCGGCCGACGGTCGATTGATCGGTCTTCAGCCGGTCGGCGGCCTTGGCGAAACTGCCGGCCTGATAGACAGCCATGAAGAAGCGCACATCGTCCCAATTGCGCAGCCCGTTGCGCCGTTTGCGATTTTGCATCTCAGGTTTGCGTCTTTCGGTCTTCCGGCCCTCACCCCCTTAACCATACTTTTACCCTATGTTGAGAGGGCAGGGGCGCTCAACCATGAGAGCGAAAGCAGATCTTCTTGAATCGAACATCCTGATCCGCGAGGCCGACGCGGACGCGACCTTCGACACGGCGATGACGCTGCTGGCGACGCCGGGCGGCGAGGCGAAAGCCCTGACCTGGCTCATGGCGGCGGCCGAGGCCGGACATCTGGAGGCACAGTTCAATCTCGGCATCCTTTACACCTTGGGCGACGTGGTAACGCGTGACGCGCAGATGGCGTTTTTCTGGATACGGCAAGCGGCCTATGGGGGCATGGCTCGCGCGCAGTACTGGCTCGCCCGCTGTCACATGACGGGCGAGCTGACCGAGCCGTCGTTTGCCGAGGCCTATCGCTGGAGCGTCGCCGCGCATGCGCAGGGGTTCCCCGATACCGGCATCATCCGGGCGGCGGCGGGGGAACATCTCAGCGCGGCGGAGCGACGCGAAATCGATAGCGCCGCGACCGCTGGAACTCAAGCCTGAGGGAGGGACGGCGGTCAGGCCAGCGACAGGCGTCCCGAACGGGGCGTCTGTCGTTGCGCCGACCGTTCCAGAACGCCGGGCCGGTCCGGTGCCTGGTCCGGCCGGATCAGCAGCATGGGATCACTGTCGGCGGTCAGCGCCCCGACATCGGCCGGCAGGTCGCGGACCATGGTCACGTAGTCGTAGTCCGAGAACCGGAACACGGCGCCGTCCTTCAGCCGGAAGCCAAACTTCTGCCAGTGCCGGACCAGGTGCCGCTGGGCATGCACCAGCGCCTGCCGATAGCCCTTGCGCCGGCATAGATCGAAACTGCGATCCAGGACCCGCGCCGAGACACCACTGCCGCGATAAGCCGGCAGCACCGCCATGCGTTCGCCCTTGGCGAAGTCGGCGAACCAGCGCCAGCGCACGCAGGCCGCCGGCTGGCCGCCGACCAGGCCCAGGACGTGCGTCGCGCTATAGTCGTTGCCGTCGAATTCCTCGTCATAGGGACAGGCCTGCTCGGCCAGATAGACGGCGGAGCGGACGGCGAAGACCTGCGCCAGTTCCTCGGCATTGCTGACCACCCTGGTCACCACCGGTCCCTTGAGCGGCATCGTCATGCGTCGCCCCTCCCCGCGGTGTTGCCCGTGTCACCCGTGTCGTCCGCCGCCGGCGCCGGCGGCCGTTGCAGGTCGGGACCCAGCCGGCCGCTGCGCATGTCGTGCAGCGCCGCCGCCACCGCGTTCGCGGTCATGCCGTCGGCGCCGCCGCGGATCACCGTCGCCGAGACGTCGTCGCGGCGCAGGAACGGCATCGGATAGATCCAGCCGCATTCGTCCATGATCAGGCGCGCGTGCATGCCGCCGAAATCGCTGCCGTGAATGCCGTGCATCGGCTTGTCGGGCCAGGCCCGGCGCAGCTCGCGGATGACGCCGAAGAAGCCCTCGCGCGCGTAGAGCTCCGGCATGTAGGCGACCTCGACCCGGTCGCCGAGGCCGGCCTCGGCGATCGCCATCTCGATCAGCCGGCGCCGCGTCTCCGGCAGCAGGAAGCGGTCGCCGGTCGGAAAATAGTTGGCGTGCGGGTCGGCCCGATCGGTCAGCTCGTAGACCTGGTAACCGTCCTCGAAGCCGGCGATGCGCATCTCGCCGCGCCGCAGCGCCCGCTGGTGCAGCCACGGCACCACGGTCGGATGGATGATGACCTTTTCCAGCTCCCGCTCGGCCAGCGCCTCGCGGACCAGCCGCAGGTGCGATTCGTGGAACGGATTGAAGGTGCCGAGGAACAGGCCGACGCCGCCCTTCGGATACAGCACCGCCCGCAGGTCCGACAGCACGCCGATGCCGAAGATCACGATGCCGAAGCCGATGCCGGTGATCAGGAACAGCTCGCGCAGCACCGGCAGGCCGGCCGTGCCGAGGCCGGTCAGCACCATGGTCGCGCAGAGGCCGATGAGAATGTTCCTGTACCAGTCGCCGACCCGGCGCTGGAACAGGAAGAAGCCGAAATACTGCGCGCCCTGCGAGGCGAGCGTCGTCACCGCCGCGGCGCCGGCGACACCGCCCACGGTGGCCAGGCCTTCCGGCCGCAGCCCGCCGCCATAGGCCAGAAACGACATGGCCGCCAGGTTGAACGCGAACTGGCCGCCGAAGCGCGCTAGCCGGCCGAAGGTGACCGAGCCGAGCAGGTCGTTCGCCCAGTCGGTCAGGTCGTTGCTCAGCCGGGCGTAGATCGGCATGAAGCCGGCGACGAAGATCGCCATGCCGATCAGCGCGGCGTTGTCCCAGGCATCGTGTCCGAAGCCGTAGGCCAGATACATGACCAGCGACACGATCAGCGCCAGGCGCGCCGTCGGACTGCGCCGCCAGGCGTCCCAGCCCGATTGCCGGCCGATCGCGCGCGCCGCCGGCGTCCCGCCTGAAGGATGCGCCGCCGAGCCGGACGCAGATGAGAATAATTGCATACCCGTATGTCCCCCGGATCTGTCTACGGGATCAGTGATTAACAAATCGCTAGTAATTTTATCTCGTATTTTAGGTAATTTTTATTTTTACTTATCGTTTTCCATGATCTTTCTATATATATCCTAATAATAGGATTTTCAATCCCAATAAATATGCTTAATATTGCGTTATTTTATTAAATCGAATTCTTGGAGCTGAATTCTTCGAGCCGGCTGCGCGTTCACCGTTTCTCTACACCCTCTGGCAACCGCGTCCATGCTATGGCTTCCGGCGGCAACCGAACCGCGAGCGATCATGGGGGTGCTGACGGCCGATGCGGTGCCGGCGACGGGTCATATGTTTGCCGCCGATCGGACGGCGGCGCCTGTGCTAATGTCGCGCCGCCATGCACGCTGACGCCCTCATCGAAATCGGCCTCGTCGCCATGACGGCGCTGGTCTGGGGGCTGCTGCTGCAGCGCCTGCGGCAACCGGCGATCGTCGGCTACATCTTCGCCGGCGTCTGCCTGGGTCCCTCGATCCTGGGCCTGATCGACAACCGCGACGCCATCAACGTCTTCGCCGGGCTCGGCGTGCTGCTGCTGCTGTTCACCATCGGCATGGAGCTGTCGCTGCGCGGCTTCAAGCGCGTCTATCGCGTCGCGCTGATCGGCGCCGGCTCGCAGACCTTCCTCAGCGTCGGCATCATGCTGGCCCTGTCGCGGCTGTTCGGCTGGTCGACCGAGGCCGCCGTGCTCGGCGGCTTCGTGGTGGCGATCTCCAGCACGGCGGTCGCCATGAAGATCCTGCAGGAT